>NZ_JBAQPS010000260.1:0-3090 GCF_049305995.1 Sulfuricurvum sp. | reverse complement strand
GAAGATGAAGCGGCATCCCCGACAGTTTCAGAAAGAGAAGAGGCGAAAACCGCCCCTGAAGCAAGAGCTATAAGGACGATTTTTTGCATTTTAGTGCCCTTGAATGAGAGACATAATTTTGCGATAGCCGAAAATAATTACAGCAACACCCAAAACAGCAAGGAAAACCAAAGTGATATCCGCTTTAGCGTCAGTCATTGGAACGTCAGCAGCAGTCAAAGCAGCAGCAGCGTTAGAAGCCATAACAGCAGAAGCTGCAACAACAAGAGCGATTTTTTGAGTCAAAGTGACTTTTTTCATAGGAAACCCCTTAAAATAAAATGATTTTGGACTTACATCACGTTGATTATTCAGTGATCCACGCGCTGCCAAATTCATTACGAAGCCTTTAGTGATGGTACGGAAGCATGATTTTTAATAAAATCAGATCCAAGATCAAAAGAAGTTACGTTATAAACGTCTTTTTTCTTTCCATTATCATGGGTTAAAGGAAGATCACCACTAATAAAAAATGGAGTTTTATTTGTACGAAGTTTGCGGACAAGCTCAGTAACCTTAACGGCTTGATCTTCATCATCACAAGGAATTTTCACTTCAATATTTATTTCGACTTCTTGCATACCAACACGAGGATCATTTTTAGTAAAAACGATTTGAGAACGAAATTTGACAGAAGCAGCATACGAACGACCTTCCATAGTTCCTGATCCACCAGGCTTGATTGTTCCAACTTCACGAATACGAAAAAAGGTATCAAAACCTTGGCTAATTACTGACATATTCACTCCTAAATAGGCAAAATTTTTTATCTCTCTTTTTTTGTTAACCCCGTGGGAGTGATAGTCATCACGGGGGATCGGGTTTAACGTCTCAGATCAGGGACGGGAAATCAATAACGAGAAATAAGACTAAAATTAACACGTTGATAAATTGGATCAATCAACCAAGAGCAAGTATTAAAAGTTTTTTTAGGAGAGCAAGAAAAAGTATAAAAACCATGAAAAGAAACAAACATATCAAAGTCTTTAAATTTTTTTTGAGTAAGACGAGCAAAATTAAAGATGAAAGATGGATTAGACTTAGAAATGATTTTTGAGATATTTTGGAAAACTTCGTTAAAATATTTATAAGTGTCACCAACTACTGTAAACAGTTTGGGACGTAGGAGTGATAGACCTACTTTTTCTTCTTTAGTCGATCTACCGAGAGGTGAGGTTTGGCGATTTGTGTTTTTCATGGCTATCACTCCAATTTGCACAACTATTGTGCATTTATTAAAACTAATGCTAAACTATTGTAACTTAAAGAAAGTTGAATTAATACAATAATTGTGCATAAATCAATAAAATGAGCAATAAAATGACAAGAGAAGAACTTGCAGAGCTTTTAAATGTAAGTAGAAACACATTAAACAACTGGGAAAAAGAAAAGCCCGAACTAGTAAAACTAATAAATTTAGGGTTATCAGTAGAAGATCAGATAGAAGAAGCGGAACGACATTTGGAAAAGTTGAAAGAAATGAAAAAGAAAGCAACTAGTAGCAATAAGTTTAAATTGAAGTAGGAGTGATAGCCGTGAAAAAATGGATTTTAGGATTATTGATACTCAGCTCAGGAGCGATGGCAGATTTTGAAGTGAAGATAAATACAAAAGCTCTCTATAGAGATTCATTTGAAAAGCTGTCATTAAATCAACAAAACTACATTTTAGACAATATGGACAAAATACAATCTATCACGGAAGCTACACTAAAAAAAGAAACTCTCAATCTGAAAAAAGAAAAATTCATCGATGATAAGAACGTGGCAGAGCTGATCCTGAATACTGATGGAAGTATCAAAGGGATTGAGTTCATAGCGAGAAGTAATGAGAGACGTTTTGACAACATCACCAAAAAGGTTTTGGAAGAAGCAGTTAAGAATTATCCGAAACCAAATGAACCAACACCGATCCGAATAATTTTTGAATATAAAATCGGGAAAATGAGCATAGGTAGCCAAAGAGGAAACGATCAAGCAAAAGCAACAGGGGAATACATTCAGAATTTACAGAAGGGGACAACACGTTTTAACCATTCAATGAATCAACAAATAAGAGAATTTGAAACGTCGAACGATGGATTCATTAACGCTAACCTAAATCCTACATATTGTGGAACTATAAAACTACTTAGTGAAAACAATCAAGAAATTTCAAACGGAACATATTCATCATATGCAATCAACAAAGAAGTACCAAAAGGAAAATATAAATTATTAGTACAGACAAAAGAAACTTGTAACATCAATATTCAATATCCGTGAAGATGATAGCCCGGGGATCACTACTCCCCATTTTTGACTAATGTAATATTGGCGCGAACGCCATTACAATTAGAAAGACTATCAAAATGCGTGGTGACAAAGAAACGGTACTCCTTTCAATGAAGTCCCACCCACCCCTACCTTGCCAAAAAAATTGGCAAAAAAAAAGGGCGACAGCCCGAAAGCCATCACCCCTCTTCATCTATCCGCTAGTGACACGGAAAGAGTATCGTTGTTGTCACACAAAAGAATTATATCAGAAATTTAGAGAAATAGAAATAATGACCATTTTAGAAAATGTCTGAAAACTTTTGATAATTTGACAAGGCGGGCGGCGTAGCCGCCCTTTGGGACGCCGCCGAAGTATCGGCGGCTCGCCGTCGGCTTACTCCCGCTGCCGCTAATGCGCGGCGCGGTCGATACGCCTACCGACGACGCCCTACTCCGATTTAAGCCATGAGTTCGAATCTCTTTTTGGGATTGTGATTGTGAGTGATCGGGCGGAATCCCCGCTGCGGTTTTTTAGAAGTTAGGAGTTTTTTTTATCATTGAGTACGAGGGGGTATTTTGCCATTGCGTTTCTGAGAGATCGACCCCACGAAAAAGCTTTTATGTATCGGATGATCTGCGCTTAAGAGCGGTTCGCTCCCGCTCATACTGGGGGAACCCCCAGCCCCCCAAAACAGAGGTGTGTTATAATTCGGAAATAACAACGATTTGGAAGTTAAAAGAGGGTTAAAGCGGGGTAGGTTTTTTTCGAATCTCTCCTCGTCCGCCACCACATCAA
>NZ_JBAQPS010000259.1:0-18293 GCF_049305995.1 Sulfuricurvum sp. | reverse complement strand
CTTTAAAACTATGTAATGTAGTAGCTTTTATCCTAGCATCACCCATGTAGAATCCCATTTTCTTTCGACGAGATTCTTGTAAGTTTTCATCATATGTATGAACAGTTTTAATCCCTTTCGTACCCAGTTTAGATACTACTTCTAAGCCTTTTTTACTACTATCACATAAAAAAGTGATATCAGGGATAGCAATTATACTTTCAGAAGAACTTGCAAATGCTAATAATTCTTCCGTAATTACATTAGTAGATAAAGCTATATTTGTCTGTACCCATTTAAGAGTACAGGGAAACAAGTCTAACTCACCTTGTTTAGAAGTTGGTAAATCAATTGTGTTTTTAGGTAAAAAATTATTAGCAAATTCTCCTACATATTTTAATAATGTAGGAGGCAGTCTATGGCTAATTTTTAATTCTGCCCATGACCCAGAAAAACCGGCACCAGTCATTGCTTCATCAGTCCACGATTGAGCAGTATCATATATATCTTGAGTCGCATCTGCTACTAAAAGCATCTCTCCATCTATTTTACATACTTTTCTCAAACTATCCCACCAATTTGGTAAGAAATCTTGCCCTTCATCAACTAAAATTGCATCGTATTTTTGTGTTATATAGTCTAAATCATTATCAAGTATATGGGATACAAGGCTAGGAAGCTCATAACTTAACACCCCTTTCAAATTATCAGACCAACCTAGACTATCGTACTCTGCTATAAAATCATTTTCTTGACATACCCTTTTACACCATGAATGATAATTTAACCAAGTAATATCTTTTCTTGTTTTACCAGATGATTGTGGCCAACGGACAGCAATATCCATTAAATAGTGCAGAAGTGTGATATTAAATGTTATTACTAATACCTGTTTTCCTTGACCCAATAACTCTGCAGCCCTCGCAGCTAACACTAATGACTTTCCTGACCCAGCAGCACCTTTTATTCTACGATAACCTGATTTTGTTCTTGAAGTAACAAATGCACGCTGTTCAGTATCCAAATCAATAGGTTCTCTTTGCAATGCCGAAAAGTCAGGTTCAACTAGCCAACTTCTTAAATCATTTGCTAAAACTTCATTCATATATTTAGAAGTTTGCCATTTACTTGCTGGAAAAATATTATTTAGATTTTTTGAATGAATTGATTCAAGACCTGTTAATGGATAGTAATCTGAATGATCAAGCATATTTCTATATTCTAAACTCTTATGAAATAGTTTTTTAATTTCTTCTTCTTTAGCAAAAGGAAATATTACACCTGCTGTAATGACAGCAAATCCAGCTTTTTGATTTAGACGTGGACAATATAATTCATGAAGTTCTTTTTTGTAAATATTAATTTTTTCTATTGGATTTTGAGATTGAAGAGAAAAATCTTCACCATTCTTTTTTCCAATAAGAATAGGAGATTTATTATCTCGTGAATTAACACTATATTCCATAGCATTTATATTCCAGTCTTTTATTTCAAATACGGCTATCCCTACTTTTGGATGAAGTAAAACAAAATCTGGACGTAGACCGTTTAAATGTGGTTGAATATATATTTCCCATTCTATTGGTAATAATTTGTTAAACAAATCAAACACAAGTTTTTCGCCTCTTGTAAGTGGTTGTCGTAGCTTATCATGTTGTTCAATTGGTGGAGAAATCACTCTCGACATCTATAAGCCTTTTTATAATGTAATTGTTTACCAACTAACATTCTCTCTCGCTTCCACTCTACAAGTGAAAGTAAAGATGACGGAGTTAAGCCCGAAGACCTCACAGAGGTTCTTGTGCCCTTTGGGTATGGCGAGTAATATTCACAACCTCCGATGTTACCGTAATTGTATCATTCATCGCATCAAACCGATCCCCAACGCTCAACACATCCAAATCGATCACTTTCCCCTCTCGGGCGATCTGCGCAAATCCGCTTTTATTTTTATTCTTCGGGTGATTGGCACTAAAACTTTCGGTGAGTTGTGTCATCATAAACAGCTTTTGTCGCAATGTCGATTCGATACTCTGCGTTAGCCGCTCCATCAACGGTGTAATCTCTCGTCGGCTTTGCTCTAACCGTTGTGTCATCTGTCGATTTAAACGTTCTCTCAGCTCTTTGACCAGCTCGCTTTGTACCTCTAAACGATGTTCTACTCCATGACGTTTAAATGCCTCTTGCATCGAGAGGAGCTGTTCACGTTTACGCTCCAATCTCTGAGTAATCATTCCATAAGCACTGTATCGAATCTCATCGATACTTTGAGATAGTTCGTTTTGATCGGGGAGAAGCATCTGCATTGCGGCGCTCGGTGTCGGGGCGCGCATATCACACACGTAGTCGCTGATTACCCAATCGATCTCATGACCCACCGCCGACATTACGGGAGTGCTCATGGCGAAAAGTGCATCTGCAACAATCTCTTCGTTAAACGCCCATAAATCTTCGATACTTCCACCGCCCCGTCCGACAACGACTGCATCCGCGTTTAAGGTATCGGCATATCTTAGCGCATCGGCTATTTGTCCCGCCGCACTCGAACCCTGAACCAATACATCCAAAACGATGAGTTTGACCAGTGGCCATCGCCCAGATGCGACTCTCTGCATATCTTGCAATGCTGCACCTGTTGCGGAGGTGACTAAAATAATCGTTTGGGGGAATTTAGGAAAGCTTTTTTTACGGGTTGGATCGAAGTACCCTTTTGATTCTAACTTTTGTTTGAGTTGCTCGAATGCTACCGCCAAAGCCCCCGCACCGTAGGGTTCGGCACTGAATGCATTGATCTGATATTCTCCGCGCGGTTTGTAGAGAGAGAGTGCCCCGTGTAGGATGATATGCGCTCCCTCTTCGAGAGAAAACTTCAAGCGTGCGGCGTTGCCCTTGAACATGACACATTTGATGGCGGAATCGTTGTCTTTGAGGGTGAAATAGATATGTCCGCTGCCGTGTTTGGTGACACGGGAGAGTTCCCCCTCAACACTGACGAATTCAAAGGAGGTCTCTAAAAGGGTCTTGATCTGTTCGTTAAGACTACTGACACTGAGAGTAGAAGCCACACTATTACTTTTTACGGGCGATCATCAAGGTCGAAATATCCATCGAAAAGCTTTTGCTATAGAGCATCTCAAAACCCGCTTCTTCGAGTTCAGCTCTCATCTTGGCGACGGTTAAAAAACCTTCGATAGAGTCAGGTAGATAGCGGTACGCTTCGTAGTTGTTGGAGATCAATCCGCCGATACGGGGAAGGATGTTGTTCATATACCAATCACGTACTTTTCCGAGCATTGAGGGGTTTTCATTCTTCATAAATTCTAAAATAACGACAAGTCCACCCGGTTTAAGGACACGGTTAAATTCATGGAGTCCCTCTTGGCGCTCTACGACATTGCGGATTCCATAGGATATGCTGATGATATCGGCCGAACTGTCCTTTTTTGGAAGTTCTGTCGCTGGGGCAATGTGAAATGACATATCCGGAAACTTTTCACGCCCTACACTCACCATCCCCTCACTTGGATCAATACCGACAATACGATCAACACTCAATCCCGCTTTATCGGCACGGCGTTTCCAATACCCCATCATATCACCCGTACCGCAAGCAACATCAACGATGGAATCAATTTTTTTGCTGGGGCAATAACCAAATGCCAAATCGCACGCTTTGCGACGCCAAAAGGTATCGATACCCATACTGAGCACTCGATTAGCACGATCATACGTCGGAGCTATATCGTTGAACATCGATACGATTTTCTCTTGTTTGGTCATAAATAGTCCTATTTTTTCTTCATCCAAAGGATAATATTGTCAGTGATTTTAGCGTTCATTACCTCAAAATCCTCTTGTATAATGCCAAGAGTTTGTGATCCTCCACCAATTTTGGGTGCAATGTAACTGAGATACCAATTTGCAACCTTTGATGCGGCTTCCATCATCCCCGCACCCCCCTCGATCATCACCAATCGGTATCCGTTTATTTTTTCCAGCGACGATTCAACAAAAACATTCCGATTCGGTACGCTAAAAAGGGGAATCAATCGGTCAAAATCATCGTTGTGGGAATAAATAAGTATATCGGGTGCTTTGCCCTCTACCAGCCGTGCATCGAGCGTTGGACGATCAGTGCGTACCGTATTTCCGCCAATAACAATTAGGTCACACCGATCACGCAGAGTATGCATGTGCGCACGTGAGCTCTCTGAGCTGATCGTCCCCTTATCAATCGTCCCATCAAGTCGCTGTGCCCATTTGAAAAATACAAAGGGATTATTTTGCCACTGGATAAAAGGTTCCAATAGAGCATTCCCCTCGCTCTTCATCACCCCAAAAGTGCATTTAATTCCTGCATCTTCGAGGATTTTACCACCGTTTGCCGCTTCAGGATTAGGGTCTTCACAGGAAATAAAAAGCTCTTTAACGCCCAAATCTCGGATGAGTAATGCACAGGATGGGGTTTTTCCTCTGTGAGAGCACGGTTCCAATGTCACCGCCATAGAAATCGTTTTAAAAATGCCATTGTGATGGGTTCGGAGATAATCGTGTATAACATGAGAATCATCGCACTCGGCGATAGTGTTATCAGTTGATAGAATCGTATAGGCATCGCGCAGAGCGTAGACTTCTGCGTGAGGACCACCCGCGATTTTATGCGCACCGTATGATAGGATTGTTCCATCACGTGAAATACATACTGCACCGACAGCAGGATTAGGAAAAGTGAGGAGTTGATACTCCCACGCTGCTTCGAGCGCGAGTTTCATAGCATGAAGTGCGGTGGTTTTCATTACCACTCGAAGTAGGTTTTAGCCTTGCTGATCGAGCGGAAAGGGATTTTTTGCTCACCGTTTTCTTTGGTCATTAAAATAATCTCATCGTTTTCGACACCGATCATTTCACCCTCAAATTTTTCTTTAGAAAGTGTACTCAAAGCAACTTTTTCACCCACCGATTGAATAAAGTGTTCTAGTGTTTTGAGACGACGCTCAATACCGGGGGAGCTTACTTCGAGACGATATTCACCGCTTACCGGAGAGGTAACGTCTAGTAACGGATTGATGAGATGGGTAAGTTCAGCACATTGGTTGAGCGTTACTCCACCCGGTGCCGTAACACTAACACGAAAAATAGTATTCTCATTTTCATTCAATACGGCAGTATCGTAGAGGGATAAGCCGATGGATTCAACCATTTTTTTGATGTCAGATTCAAGACTCATCTTTTTTCTCCTTGGCGATTTGGGCGAACAACGCCTCGATATTTTGGCTTCGTTTGAGGGTATCATCAAACACGAAAGTCATACGGGGGCTACGAAACCACCCTTGATCTTTCATACAATGCTCTTCGATAATCGGACGGGCTTTTTCAAGCAGTTTTAAAAAGATGGCTTGCTCTTGAGGAGTGTAGTGATGAGGATCAAGATAGACTTTTGCATCGCTTCGTCCACGTGAACAATGAACATCGATAACATCCACTTCACGCACACGCGCATCGGAGAGTTGGCTGATCGCTTCGGGGATCAACTCTTTGAGAATCGATTCCGTACGTTTGATTTTGATTTGTGCCGGCGTCACAGGGATACTTTTGTCTCGATTTTTTTGAAGGTTTCGATAACGTCACCCACTTTGACATCGGTGTAACCGTTCAGAACAACACCACAATCAAATCCTTTACCAACCTCTTTGACATCGTCTTTGAAACGTCGAAGAGAGGTGAGATCGCCCTCATGGATAACAACACCCTCACGGATAACGCGAACCATTCCGCCGCGTACGAGTTTACCGTCAACGACGACACATCCTGCGATGGTTCCTGCACCTTTAGGCATTGGGAACGTATCACGAACTTCCGCTTGACCCGTGTTTTCTTCACGGAATTGCGGTGCCATCATACCACCGAGCAACAATTTAACATCATCAATCAACTGATAAATGATAGAGTAGGTTTTGATCTCTACACCCATTTGTTTTGCCATCGCATTGACATTACCCGTAGGACGGACATTGAACCCAAGAAGGGCGCAGTTTTCACTGTTGTTTACCAAAGCAATGTCATTTTCGGTAATTCCACCGACGCCACTGGAGATCACTTCAACTTTTACTTCTTCGTTACGCAATTCTGCAAGAGCCGATTTAATCGCTTCGAGAGATCCGTGAACGTCGGTTTTAAGAACCACTTTAAGAGCCTTGATACGACCCTCAGCAATCAACGAAGTCAAATCATCAAACGATGCTTTGGTACTCAATGAGAGTTCGCGGTGACGATCATACTCAGCACGTTTTTGTGCTACTTCACGCGCTTCACGATCACTCTCCATTACCATCATCACTTCGCCTGATGGCGGTACATCGCTAAGTCCGACAACAACGGCAGTTTGACTCGGTCCGATGTGTTGAAGTTGTGCTTTACGATCACTAATGAGTGCACGAACACGCCCGTAAGCACCACCGCACACGATGTTATCACCGACACGGAGCGTTCCGTTTTGAACGATAACGGTCGCAACCGGTCCACGTCCTTTTTCAAGTGTAGACTCAACAACGACCGCTTTTGCCATAACATCAGGGTTTGCTGTAAGTTCCATTACTTCAGATTGGAGCAAGATCGCTTCTAAAAGCTCATCGATCCCCGTCATAGCTTTCGCTGAAACACCGACAAACTCGACATCTCCACCCCACTCTGTAGGGTTCAATCCAAGCTCTGCCATTTGTGCTTTAACCATGTCCGGATTAGCACCCGGCTTGTCCATTTTGTTCACCGCAACAATAACCGGAACTTTAGCCTCTTTGGCGTGTTGAACCGATTCGCGGGTTTGAGGTTTAACCCCATCATCTGCCGCAACAACGATAACGATAATGTCGGTAAGTTGTGCACCGCGTGAACGCATCGCACTAAACGCCTCATGCCCCGGAGTATCGAGGAACGTAATCAACTTCCCTTTTTGCTCTACTGAGTAGGCACCGATGTGCTGAGTGATTCCACCCGCTTCGCCGTGGGCTACTTTTGCATTACGGATCGCATCAAGAAGAGAGGTTTTACCATGGTCAACATGACCCATGATCGTGATAACCGGAGGACGCTCAACAGAGCCTTCACTGTCTTCGTGCTCTTCATCATAAGCAGTTTCGAGATTAAAGGCATCTTTTGGATCGATGGTGGTTACTTCAACACCGAACTCACTTGCCAAGATTTCGATTTCATCTTTACCGAGGAAGTCATTTTTCGTCACCATCATTCCAAGATCAAATAGAACTTTGATTACGGCAGATATAGTCTGACCTACTTTTTCAGCGAACTCATAAACACGGACATCTTCTGCGATTTCAACGTGAGTAATGACTTCGTCTTCTTTAACATCTTTGGTATAACGCTTACGAGCTTCACGAGAAACTTGCCGTGGTTTATTGCGGTTTGAACCTTGTTTTTTACCTGCGTTACGACCGATCGGTTTTTTCTCTTTTGGTTTTTGCTCTTCTTCCGGTGGCAGATTTGCACCCAAATCATTAAAATCCATCAATACGACTTGATCTTCTTCGTAATCCATAGAGATATCAGAAATTCCTCCGCCGAAAATATCAAGGCGCACCCCTTGATCTTTTTTCTGAACCGGAGCATTATTGCTTTGCACTTTTTTCATGCGCTTAGCTTCTAACTCACGTTGAGCTTGCTCACTTAATTTTCCGTAACTTGAGATATGTGTACTTTCTTGACGTACAGGAACAACTATCTCTTCTTCAACTGGACGTTTTTTCTTGACGATTTTTAGTCCAGAGCGCTTCGGTGCTTCTTCTACCGGCAATACTTCATCTGAGACTTCTTCTTTTACCTCGTCTATAATTACCACTACTGCACTTTCTGCTTGAGATACGCTCGCAACAGAAGTTTCTTCAGCTACACTAGCTTTAGGAGAAGACTTTGGTGTACTGCTCTCAGTAGATGCACCGCTCATGATATAGTTCATGATTTGCTCAGCTTCTTCGATCGAAACCGAACTGGAGGCAGTTTTCACATTGAGCCCCATTGCAGCTGCTTTGTCCACTACCTCTTTTGAATTAATACCAAGTTCTTTGGCAATTTCATGAACTCTAACTTTATCCATCATTAACGATGATCTCCTTTAACCGATTCATTAGCTCTACTGTTGCGCCACTTTTACATTGACGAGACAACTGTCCCGGAGTTTTTTTATGCTCGATACAAGATCGGCATACATAAAAGCTTCTTCCCTCATTAGCATAAGGTTCTAATACCCCATTGCGACATTGAAGGCGTAAAAGTGCAATTTGAGCGAAACGCTCACGACAAACCACGCACATGCGTATAGGCTGATGTAACTTTTGCGCCATTATATCCAATACTTTCTTTTATTTTCATTGTTTAACGTCGATGGAGCCAAGCACCGTCGGATAAGAGACTATACTTTGCTTTTTTAACGCTCGACGACAAGTCCATCATTATCAAAGCCCAAGATTTTAATCTCAAAATCTGTAAACTCCGATTTAAACTTATCCGCCAACATTTGAGCATCCTGATCGTATACCATATTAAAAAAAGTCGATCCACTTCCCGATAACGTAGACATTAGTGCTCCATTTTCATACGCCATTTTTTGCACGGCAAAGAGTTCGGGTAACATCTTCATCCGTACTTTTTGGTGAAATCGATCTTGAGTTGCAAGACGAAGCATCTCCCAATCTTCATTAAAAAATGCCCCTACTGTTACAGCGGTATGAGAGAGATTAAAAACTGCATTCTCTTTACTGTAGGACTTCGGAAGTGTTGTACGCGATTTAGCCGTTGAAATCGGTTTATTGGGAATAACCACAACTGCTTTAAGGTAATCAGGGAGATGTTTTTGCTGGGAAAAAACTTTTTGTTTCTCCACCATCGCTGCATTAAACCCTCCCATAACTGCCGGAGTGATATTATCAGGATGTGTTTCATAAATAAGCGCATGATTTAAAATACGACGCTTGGAGACTTTTACCCCTGCGGCTTCATGGGCACAGCTGATCGCGCTGACAATGACCGCTGAAGAGCTACCAAGTCCTCTAGACATTGGGATTTGGTTGTAAAACGTAAATTTAAAGTTTTGACGCTTTTGAGTCAAACGACGGTAATGCTCGTTGAAAATAGAGACAAACAGGTTGTTCCCTTTTAGGCGGGGATTATTTTCACCCTCCCCTTTGATGGAAACAGCAAAAAAACGTGACGGAACCAATTCTACTTGGTTACGCAAATCGACAGCAAGCCCTAATGAATCAAATCCGGGTCCTAAATTCGCACTCGTTGCAGGTACACTAACGAACAAATAATTTCCTTATCCTACGGCATCAATCCCATAATAAGGGAGATTGTCCGAATCAAAATTTTGTATATCGATACACTGGGGGAGTTTAAAGGCAATAATCTCTGGTGAGACTAGCGATTCTAACTCAATGGTTGTCCTATTTTTAACAAAATAGAGCTTTCCTACTGCTTTGATGGGGCTATTTTGGTTAAAAAAGAACGCATCCGTTGCTAAAAAGGGAATTTTTTTCGTAATACTGAGAGTTTTCAGAAAAAGATAGGTCACTTTTATCCCCATAAAACTCCCAGGGCCCTTGGCATAAATCAAATGAGCAAAAGTGTATTTGTGTAAAAGGGAATCAAAAATCTCAGCTAGTACATCTGAACTCATCCCCTCTAAACGTATCTCTTCGACCAAATTCCCATCTTTGTAAATACCTACGAGGACAGGAGAACCGAGTGCGATAACGAGAGCATCATGCATACGCTTTTGCCAACTCTTTTGACTCTGCGTACGCGAGCTCGACGATCTCATAATTGGCAGAATCTTTGAGAAGCTCCAACGTCAATTTGTGGTTGAGATCATGGCTCCCCGCGAATGCTTCGTAATTACCGATAAAATTCATCCCAATGAGTGACATATCTCCGATTGCATCAAGGATTTTATGTCGGACAAACTCATCTCCGAAACGAAGCCCTTCTGGATTGAGCACTTTTTTATCATCCAACACCACTGCATTTTCCAAACTCCCGCCTAGAGCCAACCCTTTGGAACGGAGGTACTGCACCTCGTGGACAAATCCGAATGTTCGTGCGCGGGCGATCTCTTTTTTATAGTTCTCTTTGGTAAATGCTAGCACATAGCTTTGCTGATCGATAACGGGGTGAGAAAATTTGATCGTAAAATCATAGTTCATATCATTGGAGGGGATCAATTTGACATATTTATCTCCCTCTTGAACAATCACCTCTTTTTTAATCCGCATAATCTTTTTCGGTACATCTTGGGCAACGATTCCAGCCTCTTCGAGGAGCATACAAAAACTCATCGATGAGCCGTCCATCACAGGAACCTCATCCGCATCGACGATAACGCGAAGGTTATCAATACCGTAGGCGTAAATTGCTGAGAGCATATGCTCAATGGTTGAGATCGTGACCCCCTCACGCCCGATGACCGTCGCCATTTTGGTATCCACCACGTTAGCAGGAATAAGAGGAATAGAGACTCCTTCATCACTGCGATAAAAAACAATACCGCTATTCGTCCCTAAAGGCTCAAGTTTTAATTTTACAGGTGAACCACGGTGCAAACCAATCCCTACCAACTCAACACTTTTACCAATTGTAGTTTGCATCATTTTTTTAGTTCCTTGCTCGTGTCACTATCTAATGTTTATTATATCGATTTTACTGTTGATTAATAGTGAATTTCGCACTTTCGATGACACTGGTGATATTGTCATAAATCCATTTAGTATCCATCCACTCTTCCGGTCGAACTTCAATTCCTTGAACCAAAATTCCAAAATGAAGATGATCTCCCATCGCATAACCACTCAAACCTGTTTTAGCAATCTCTTGGGCAGCTTTCGCAATATTACCCTCTTGAACATGTACTTCAGAGCAGTGTCCATACAAAGTATAAAGCCCAAATCCATGATCGATAATCGGCAAATTTCCGTAGATACCATTAGGCTGTGAAAAAACAACTTTTCCACCATTCGAAGAGGTAATAGTTCCCTTGTGAATACTTGCCAAATCAAGCCCCATATGATACGCTTGACTTACATTCTCTTTCCCTTTATAACTGTAAATGCGGTGATCTCCGAAGTCAGCAACTTTTTGACCGTTTACTAATGGATAAAATGGCTGAGGACTAAACTCGCTCACCATGTTTTTTGATACTTTTGAGGTAACTTCATGGATGATTTTTTCGTTATCAGCGCGTACTTGTTCGTTAATGATACGAAATTGTTCCAATCGATCATCTACTCCGGCAGTCTGCTCATACTCATTTGCAAGCTCAGCGATTTTTCCATCCAAGAATGCGTCACTTAGCTCAATATTTGAAATACGATAAGCATGGTCTTTTAAACGAAGTGGTATCGTACTTCGTGCTTGATTGCCAGCATAATCCTGAGCGATAACAGTTGCACTAAACGTTTGTTCTTGTACCGGCCATGCTACTAAAGAGGCATAATATCCCTTTTTCATGAAAGGTTGCGCGATAAAGGTTTTCCCAAAATTCGTCTCAATTTTCAAACTTTTCATATGAAGGTCTTCCGCCTTAAAAATAACAATTGCGGTTCCCCCCTTTTGAATTTTATAGGAACTCGCGACAATCGCTACATTTGGGTGGCGCTGATCGATAATAAGCGTATATTCTTGTTTAAAAGTATTCCCCATGAATAAACCCCATAAGCTATTATCGGTTACTTCAACTTTGAGTGTAACCGAAGCAGCTTCCACTCGACGAACTCCTTTAGGAGGGAGAATATCAAACGATGTTTTTGTTACTTTTGATGGAGTATTTTCATCTACAACAACCCACTCGTTATGAGGAGTTAAAAGAGTTGCTTTCAATGATTTCAGACCACTCGCATCTTCAACATTTACATGAATCGGATTTTTAAAATTCCAATACCCCTCATGTGAAAGGGTCACAATAGGCTCTTCTCTCTCGAATATTGGAGAGAATGCCATAAATCCAATAGCACCTATTACTGCTACCGCTAATATCCATCCAATGACTCCCGAACCGTTTCGGTTTCTTCTCACACCAACTCCTTTGTTATCATCATCTTTATATCTTTTACAAGCTCATCGTAATCATCTTGTTTTAAATGCGTTCCGGCTCGATGCATATGTCCACCTCCGCCAAATAAAGTCATAATTTTTGCAGCATCAACCATACCATTTGTACGTAAAGAAAGTTTTACCGATCCAAAAGACTGTTCCAATACCATCAAAGATGCTTGAATATTTCGCATCGTAAGTGCTTCATCTAGTACTTTTTTACATTCAGACACAACAGCACCCGTCTCTTCTAGCAATGATAATGGAACTTCGAATAAAGCTAATCTTCCATCTTCGAAAAGCTTCATTTGTTTAAGAAGTATTCCTCGTATCCGCAGTGATGCAAGTGAATTACGGTGATATAACCATTCGATACACATCGCATGATTAGCTCCCAATTCGATCAAAGAGTACGCCATCTTAAAAATTTTCACATTGCATCCACGTGCTCTAAAACATTTGGAATCTTCGATGAGACCCGCATAAAGTGAAAGTGCCATTTTACCATTCATTTTTATATCATTGGTAACAAAGTAATCATAAACTACTTCTGTAGTGCTAATAGCATCCGTATTGATCACATTAATCAACCCATAAAAATTATTACTGCGATGATGATCAAAATTAATCAAAGGAAGCTCTGTTTCAATGCCAAGCCTCTCAAAACTACCACAATCAAAACTTATCATTAGATTAGCATCTTTGGGAAACCGATTGGTCAATTTATCAAACCACGGTAAAAAAGCAAGATGAGGATCAATCTCTGTCGAAGCACAAAATAAAGTAACTTTTTTTTGCGTACGGAGGAGATAAGAGTAAAAGGCGCAAGCCGCACCTAAAGAATCGGCATCAGGATTTTTATGAGCGATTAAAACAATATGCTGTGATGCATCAATTAAAGTTTGGGGCATTTCATTCTCTGTCATTGCCTAATTTTAGGCATAAATGCCCCGATTATACCATTTTTATTTTATTATTCTTTATTTTCATGTACGTAATATGTAACTTGGTTACGTCCATTTGCTTTGGATCGATACATTGCGGTATCAGCGTATCGAACTAGCACTTCCACATCTTCACTATGATCCGGATACAACGAAGCACCAATACTCGCCCCTATCATTACTGAATGCCCATTAATTATAAAAGGTTCTTGTAAAGCATTTAAAATTCGTAAAAATAGAGGTTCAACATCATCAATCAAATCAATATCGCTAAATATAACAACAAATTCATCCCCTCCGATACGAGCGATTGCATCACTATGACGCAACTGTTTTTCCAATCGATTTGCAGCTTGTTTTAATACTTTATCTCCAATATCATGCCCATAAGCATCATTAACTGTTTTAAATCCATCCAAATCTAAAAAAGAGATAACTGCTTTTGAATTTTTTCGCTTACTAAATGATAAAATTTGTTCTGCTAACGTCATAAAAAGGTGCCGATTCGGAAGATTCGTTAGAGGATCATAATTCGCCATATGGTGCAACTGTGCTTGTCGCTTAAGATATTCGGTGATATCACTGAAAATACCTATATAATTTTCAACTACACCCTCTTCATCCAGTACCGCATCAATACGTAAAAATTCGGCATACTGTTCACCATTTTTTTTACGATTCCATATTTCACCACGCCATGAACCGTGTGTTTCTATCATTTCATCGAGTTTTTCATAAAATTGTTTATCATGCATCCCCGAACGTAAAAGAATCGGTTTTTGCCCTATAACCTCATCACGCCCATACCCGGTCAATTCGCCAAAAGCCTCATTAACATCAATAATCACTTTTTTGGCATCGGTAATGACAATCCCTTCTCGAAGATTATGGAATACACTCGCAGAGCGGCGAAGATATTTTTCATTTTCTTCTACAATCGCAATTTGCTCTTCAAGGGATTTGGATTTCAAACGTAAAGAATTTGCCAATCGTCTCATCTTAGTTGTTAAAAAAATAAGGAGGGCTATAACACCGCTCATTATGATAATGATATAGATAGCATATCGTCGAGCAACATCCTGAAATGAAAATACTGGAGCAGTATCATAAGGCTTAATGCGAAGTTCCTGCATCATCGAACGAATTTCTTCATACGACAAAGGAATGTTCCACCCATAGTATCCTGCAGTTTTGGCGATTTCAGAACCATAGGGAAGATTTAAAAGAGCCACGCCCACTTGGTTCGCCAACACTCTATCTGTATGTTTCGAAGATGCAAATGGCCATTCAGGATACAAAACGGTTGAAAGTGCTTGAGGGAATTTTCCTATCGGATGAATAATTTTAAAATCATTACGGTTTATTTTTCCTTCTTTGACCATTTTCTCCAGTACACCAGTACGAATAAATCCAACATCTGACAAACCATTTTCCACTAAATAAATAACTTTATCATGGGGCATATCAGTATAATGAATGGTTGACTCTTCATTAATATCAATTCCATTCTTTTCCAACAATACTCGCTGAGCTAAATACCCTCCCAATGAGAGCTCATCCACAGCAGCAATATTTTTACCTTTTAAATCTGAGAGGATTTGGATATCTTTTCGATCCGAACGGGTGACAATCACTCCTCCAAACTCAGTCAGTTCTTTACCACTTACATTGGCACGAATCAATGTTGCCATTCTACTTGCACCATATTTTGCAGAGAGATAGATATAATGTTCGGGATTGGTAAACATAAAATCAAGTTCATCGGCTTTTGCGGCATCATTAAACTCAGCATAGCTCAGAGGACGTATTGAAAAATGATATGTGGAAATTTTACTATTAAGATAGGCAGCCAAAGGCTGCCATTCATTGAGAGTATTAGCTTTTGAACGAAAAGCCAATACTCCGATAACCGCTTCATTCTTATTTTTAAGTGACGGCGAGGCAATAAGTGAAAGAGAGAAAATAGTACTTAAAATGACTATGACAAAAAATCGAATGCACATTTTATACCTTTATAATTAAAAAGTATAAAACCTAAAGTATAAATTTAATGTTAAACACTATTATCTTTTACTCAACAGTACTTTTTAAAACGCTTTCGAAGTCTTTCTGCGCTTGTACTAATGCCGCTTTCCCATCAGGATCACTCACACGTGCACTGCTCATCCAGTTATAAACACCCGGAAATCCCATCACGATTTCATTAGCCTCTTTTTTCTTGTACACCATCAAGGTACACGGTGCAAATGCCGCCGCTTCAGGACGTGTTTTCGCCACTGTATAGATCACTTTGAGTTTGCAGATAGAGTAAGTATCGTAAAAATCAAACGGACTTTTTTCACCAAGGGCAAAGTTATAATCGGTAAAATTAGACATAACAAATCCGGCCGGTTTAAGACCGTCTTCGATCATCATCTCCGTCTCTTCTTTATCGCTCTTCCAACTCTCGCTACTGCTGGCTTTTACATAACGGCTAAGTAATTTTCCCTCGGCAGGAAGGGAGGTTTCGCTCATAGTAACTTTTGCTTTTGGCAATGCTTTTTTCAGCGTTGCAATCGCCTCTTTTTCGATCAAGGCAAACTCTTTAGCCTTAAATCCGGCAATCTTTGCCATAGCAGTAGCAGTGAGGATAGAGACATGTAGCTCTTTATCTCCACTGCGTTGATAGATACCAAATCCCATCGGAACAAAAATTCCTGCATCGGGATGAGCTTTTACTAAAGCCTCAGCGTGTACTTTATGGTAAGCCGTCAAAAGATTAAACTGGCTAAAGTCGCTTTGACCAAACTGTTTCATAAACGGTCCGTTCATTTCACTGTTGGCAGAGATGACAAAACCGTTCGCCTCTAACGCTTTTTCTATGACATTAGCATTGAGCTTGCCATCTGAATTGGGGGCACTGAAAAGGTGAAGATCACCGCCGAATAGGGATAAGAATCCTGCTAACATCGTAATGAGAAGAATTTTCATGTTGTAACTCCTAAGGTTGAATGTAAAATGCGCCCTCAGTGGCGCGTTCGATCACTTCGGCGATCCCTGCCGAAACAATCTCGACATCTTCGATTAATTGATCTTCTTTAATCTTTTTCGTCTCCATCGTGTTGCCACATGCCACGAATTCAACACCGTATTGCTGTAATGCTCTCACGCGCACCGCAATCTCTTTTTCACTTTTGAGCAACGTACGGATTCCGTGATAATAAGCGACAATCCGCAAATGGATCTTTTCGGGTCCGTAAAATTTGAGGACGTTGTTCGCGGTGCTCAGACCGTGATGGATGGACTCATCATCTCCTAGACTTATCCCCATCACCACTTCACGAGGCTTTTCGATAGAGGGCTCTGGCTGTGCAAAACGGACATCACCAAACGCAATGGTAGAGAATAAGCACACTAAAAATAGTAATCGTTTCATCATCACTCCCATTCCAATATTCGATACGAAGATTCAACATTATGACGATGTGTCCCCTCATAAAGTTTGTATTTTTGATAGCTCTCCATACTCACTTTTTTGATCGTATCATCGATGCTCAACCCCTCGGCAATCGCAGAGCGTATTTCATTACGCATTTGGGTAAAATATTCTCTGGTCATTTGTGCGGCTTTTTTATCAGTTCGGTTTCCATGGCCCCCAACAACATGTTCCGCACCCAATTTATCCAAATCATCCAATGAACTCAACCAGCCGTTAATATCCCCACCACGTACAGAGGGGAGACGATCATTAAAGACCAAATCGGCGGCAACAAGTACTTTGGATTTCGGTACATAAACAACCATATCTTTCGCCGTATGAGCTTTGTGTTTGGCGATGATGAGCTGTAGCTTTTGAGTACCGATAGTGAGATTG
Source organism: Sulfuricurvum sp. (assembly GCF_049305995.1). Classification (GTDB taxonomy): domain Bacteria; phylum Campylobacterota; class Campylobacteria; order Campylobacterales; family Sulfurimonadaceae; genus Sulfuricurvum. Next base: position 1,421 of record NZ_JBAQPS010000259.1, on the reverse strand, counting down.
CTATCACTGCTGATCATCTCCGTTGGCATCGTCGGTTTCGTTTTAGCATAGCTTTGCGGAGAAATATAAGTTTGCATTCGAGTAGGCTCGCTCATATCGGCACTTACCTTGAAATCATCGGTTCCTAAAATACGAATTCCCTGCTCGGTAAAATAGTTGTTCCCTAACCAATGATCATCATGGATATGGGTGTTGATAACGAGTTTAACGGGGAGGGATTTGATTTTTTTCATTGCGTTATACGCAGACTGGGCATACACATACGAGGGACCCGTATCGACGACGACGTACCCCTCACCTGCATCGATATAACAGCTGTTGACGATGTTGCCGTTGTTGGTTTTATCCATAATCTCCGGTTTGCCAAAAAAGCAGTGAACATCCTGCGTCACACGTACCGGTTTAAGGGCGTAATCATACGCACTCAAACTCGTAACGGCTAATAATAAAGTTCCTAACAACGTTTTCATCACTCAGCCCTTAGAAGAGGTAGTTGATTTCGAAACGGTATTCGTTGTATGAGTTGTTATCAACTGTTCCTTGTACTGTTGCACTCGTATAAGCGGGATCAGCATCAACCGTTGCAAAACGGAATTTGAACTCTGTATTTGGAAGAGTTTTAAACGTTTGCGTTGCATCCACATGGAAAATATTTCTGTCAGTAAATGTTGATGTGAATGCTTTAGAATCATCAAAATCCATATTTTCATAATCTGCTGCAACAAGTAATCCTGGTACAAGACCTGCTTTATCAAAATTATAAACTGCTTTTACAGCCCAGTTTTTAGTATTAGCAATCCAATCAACTTGAGCCATCGAACGGGTATATCCACCTGTCGGGAATCCACGCCACATTGCAATGATATCAGCATCATCAGAAATTTTTGAATATCCGGCTGAAAGTTCTAATGGACCGCTTGCAGCGACTAAACGTGCCATAATAATACTACTATCTGCACTGTTTGGATCAGTATAACCATTAGCCGCACCTGTAAAGGTCGTGTTACCTTTAAATGCACCACTTAATGAAGCACCACCGATAGCACCGGCACCATCATCTATTTGTTTTAAATAGCGAATCCCTGGAGTCAATGTCCAAGAATCATTCAATTTAATTTGATAATTGGCTTCAGCAATAGCTGTCTTGAAAAATCCACTCACTGCTACGTATTCACCATCAAGTTTAAGATTCGGAATCGACTTATTAGAAGCTGTTACTAATACCATTTCAGGATTAACATCTTCTCCAGCACCGCTAATTAAAGATGGCGTTAACCCTTTATGAACACCAGAGTCATCATTTTCATTGTATTTTTCAAATGCAACAATACTATGAAACGATTGGTGATCACGCAATTTTTGAGACATGATATAACCGGCACGAATAGACGTATTTGGAATATCTTTATTTTCAATTATGG
>NZ_JBAQPS010000258.1:0-5240 GCF_049305995.1 Sulfuricurvum sp. | reverse complement strand
GTGTTAGAGTATTTAGGGGTTAAACTCGATCTCACATTAGAACAAAGCTCGACTTTACTCCAAGAATGCGGATTTACCTTTTTGTTTGCCCAATACCACCATCCGGCGATGAAGTTCATCATGCCGATCCGCCGTTCGATCCCTGAGAAAACAATTTTTAATATTTTGGGACCTCTCACCAATCCTGTGGGACTCTCTAAAATTCTTCTCGGAGTGTTTGATGAGGTATTTGTCCCCAAAATGGCTGAAGCGGCGCGTGAGTTGGGGATGCAATCGGCTATCGTGGTAAGTTCACGTGAAAAGATGGATGAGATCAGTATCAGCGACATCACCTATGCGGGACATTTGAAAAACGAAGTGATCGATTATTTCGAGATCGATCCGCAGATGTTGGGGATTAAAAAAGCGCCGTTTGAAGCGATCCTCGGCGGGGAAGCAGAGCAAAACGCCCAAATTCTTACCGATATTTTGAACAATCGTGCCACAGATCCTCAGCGGGATATGGTGCTGATTAATGCGGCGTATGCTCTTGTAGCAGAGGGGATGGCTAGAGATGAGCAAGAGGGGTTAGAGATCGCTCGTGATACGTTGCTCAGTGGCAAAGCCTCAGAGAAACTCAAACAAATCGTGTCGGTATCGTCTAAACTATGATGAAGTTACCTCTCGAAGAGCTTTCACAACTGTGTGCAAAGGTGGCTGAATTACTCCCGCAAGGGGGTGTCGTCATACTCCAAGGTGACCTAGCCAGCGGTAAAACGACGTTTACACAAGCATATGCCCGATATCTAGGGATGAGTGATGCGGTCACTTCCCCGACATTTTCCCTCCAACACCAGTATGGAGAGAAACTTTACCATTATGATCTCTATAACTATGGTTTCGATAAGTTTTTGAGTTTAGGGATGATGGAGGAGTTGGAGCGTGAGGGATATCATCTGATCGAATGGGGGGATGAATCGCTTATTCATCTGCTCAAACGCTCAGGGATCGAAACGGTTATCGTAAAAATTTCAAAATGCGATGAAAATTCGCGATATTATGAGGTACAACGTGCATGAATTAAAAATTGACAATTTGGTCAAAACCATCAAAAAGCATGAGATTGTACGAGGTATCAGTATGGAACTTCGCACGGGAGAGGTTGTTGGGCTTCTCGGACCCAATGGGGCTGGTAAGACAACAACATTTTATATGATTTGCGGTTTGGTCGAAGCGACAGGGGGAAAAGTTTATATCGATGGAGAAGACGTTTCGGATCTTCCGCTTCATAAACGCTCCCGTATGGGGATAGGTTATCTGCCGCAAGAGGCGTCGATTTTTAAAGATCTCACGGTCGAAGAGAATCTCATTATCGCGGCACAAGCGGGGAAACTGAGTAAAGAGATGGCAGAACAGCGGATCGAGGAACTACTGGAGATGTTTAACATCGAGCCGATTCGTAACCGTCGGGGGATTAATCTTTCCGGTGGAGAACGCCGTCGTGCCGAAATCGCTCGTGCATTGGTCAACAAACCCCGTTTTTTACTCCTAGATGAGCCGTTTGCAGGGGTTGATCCGATCGCCGTCATGGACATCCAAAGTGTTATCTCTCAACTCGTAGAGTACGGAATCGGTGTTTTGATTACCGATCATAATGTCCGTGAGACGTTAGCCGTATGTGATCGTGCCTATGTTATTAAAAGCGGTCAACTCCTCGCGAGCGGGACGAGTGATGAGATAGCCCATAATGCCGATGTGCGCCAACACTATCTCGGTGAATCGTTCAAGTTCTAGCATCGTATGTTACGGGTAAAAACCAGCGTCGAGCTCAAAAACAAGCTCTCCAATACCCTGCGTAACTGGCTACCGATTTTACAATCGAGCCTGAGTGATTTGGGTGAAGCGATGGCTCCGTTTATCGAGAGCAATCCTTTGATCGATGTTAAATCGGGATATGAAGAGTCATTTGAATCACGAATCCCTAAAAAAATTCAATACGGCTATGTCCAAAACTCTCACAGTGAAGCGATAGAAGCTCTCACGATTCAGCATAAAAGTTTGTATGAAGTGCTCGAAGAACAGATTGACGGTTCGTTGTTTCCCACCCCGATCTCCCAGCTCATAGCCCGCCATGTGATTGAGAATCTGGATGAGGGGGGATATTATGAGGGTGATAGCGATATGTTTTGTGTGCAACACGCTATTAGCAACGAACAATTTGAGAAAATTCGCCTCCGTTTTATACATGTAGAACCGGTAGGAATCGGTGCGCGTGATGTAAGCGAAGCCTTTTTATTTCAACTTGAGTCCTCATCTATCAGTGATGCTGGGTACACGCTGGCTTCGCAGATGATAAACCATCTCGATGAGTTAGGACGTTACCGTAAAGAGCCTTATTTCGATGAAGCGATGAAAGTCATTGGTAGTTTTAAAAACCCTCCGGCACTCGATTATATGGAAGAGTCACAGCAGGTTATCCCTGATTTGATGATTTATACCGATCCCGAAGAGGGGATTGAAGTGAAATTGAACGATCAATATTATCCCACTATCTCGATCGATGCCGGATACAAAGTCGATCACTCTTTTGTCCGCGATAAGTTTAAAGAGGCAAAAAGCCTCGTAGATGCGTTGGAAATGCGTAAAGCGACATTGTACAAAGTGGGACTGATGATTGTTGAGTATCAGTATGAGTTTTTTACCGGCGGTGCGATCAAGCCGTTGACGCTCAAAACACTCGCCGATGAGTTCGGACATAATCCCTCTACAATCTCTCGTGCTATTGCAAACAAATATATCGCCTGTGATCGCGGTATCTATCCGATGAAGGATTTTTTCACCACAGCTATCGATGAAGATGTTTCCAATGCCGCGATCAAAGAGTACGTTTCGGAGCTAGTTAAAAACGAGTCCCACAAAAAACCGCTAAGCGATATGAAACTCCTTGAGATGATTCAGGATAAATTTAAGATCACGATGGTTCGCCGCACCATCGCCAAATATCGTAAACAGCTTAATATCGCCGGATCAAGTGAGCGTAAACAACTCTATCTTTTAGGGCGTTAGTGGAAAAGCTCAAAGCCTATCTTGATGCTGAGGTCGAAGCCCGTGATTCTCTCAATGAGCTGTGTGAACAACGACCTGATCCGCTAATGATTGCACGCCGATCTATGGATGAGCTCCATGCTCTGACATGTGCGTTATTCGCATACGGCAGTGTAAAAGCTATCGTCCCCTTTTTGGCCTCATTACATCAGGATTTAGTAGATTTGGATGAGCCTGAGTTACGTCTCGTATTAGAAGGGAAATATTATCGCTTTCAGAACAGCGAAGATATAATTCAATGGTTTTATACGCTTAAAGCATTAAAAGCTTCAGGTGGGGCTGAGAAGGCTTTTAAAGAGGGATATAAGTGCGATGGATTACTTGGAGGAGTATCGACATTGATTACTTCTCTTTATGACCTTAACCCTTATCGCTCAAAAGGATACGAATTTTTGATCGGTAAGCCGATAGTCTCTATAGCAAAAGCATCGGCAATGAAGCGTTGGATGATGTATTTGCGCTGGATGGTTCGTAAAAGCGAACTCGATATGGGATTGTGGAGTGGGGTGCAGATCAATGATTTGATTATGCCGCTGGATACCCATACGTTTAATGTTTCGCACCGTTTAGGGCTTTTGACACGCTCTGTATGCGATATGAGAGCGGCAATTGAATTGACAGAAAGACTTAAAGAATTTGATCCTCACGACCCGCTCAAATACGATTTTGCCCTTTATCGAATTGGGCAAGAAAAATTAGGTTAAGAATTAATTTTTATCGGTTTATATTTTTTATAAACTAATACATTTCAGAAGATTTCTTTGTTTTGGTAGTTAATGCAAGTATTTTTTCCTTATCCGCAAATGTGGTACAATCACGTCTTTAAATAAACGATTTAGGCGATTATGAAAAAAATTTTAATAGTTAGCGACGGTGCTATCGGTCATCATTACATTGAGCGTGTGATCGGTACTTATACAAGCGAAAATCTTTATTATGTTGTGCAAACGCGTGAAAATGGGTTTCAAGGTTATAATCCTACACGATTTAAATTTTTTCAATTTGATCCTACCAGTTTTTATAAAATTTCCAATCTGTTAAAAATGGATTTTTGGCAAGTTGTTTTGGCTATGGAGAATCAAAGTGATTTGGAATATACGATTAAAAATATTCGTCTTTATAAACCTAATATTCGAATCATAGCTCTCGATTTATGGAATGCTGCAAGTCCCGAAAATGATATTGAATGGGTTAATATGCAAGAACTTATTGCTACTAATTTGATTGATTATCTGCCAAATATTCCTGTTTTAGCTAAAAATATTGGATTGGGTTCAGGTGAGATTATGGAGGTTCTGGTTCCTTTTGGGAGTTCGTTCGTTTATCGCCATATTGGGTCCATAGAACAAAAAAACTGGAAAATCGCAGCTATTTATCGAAATAGACAACTTATTATCCCAAGCGATAATAAAATGATTCAGCCAAATGATACATTAATTTTGGTTGGCGATCCTGCTGTGCTTCGTTCCATTTATCGTGCTATTAAACGAGAACTTGGGCAATTTCCGGCTCCTTTTGGTTCTAAAATTTATCTTTATATCGATATGAGTATAGAAAAATCATCTTCCATTATGACTTTGGTTCGACGAAGTATTTATATTCAAAAAAAACTTCGTCAGCCACTTATTATTAAAGTTATTAATCCTGCTGATATTGATATTCTCCGAATGATTAAGGTTTCTGCTCAGGGCGGAGTCACTATTGATGTATGTTATGATGGGCGACCTGAGGAGGGAATTATTCTGAATGATATCAAAAAATATCATATTGGACTTTTTTTGGTTTCTCATATGACTTTTTCTATTAAATCAATCCGTAAAAAGCTCTATGCCGGTAATGTTCCTGTATTGAAGCTTGCAGATCGTTCATTCTCTTCTTTGAAAGAGAGTATTGTCATTTTGAGTGAAGAAGGACATATTGAAAATATTTCCACAACAATTTTTGATGTTTCATCTCAGTTTGGATTTAATCTTGAATTGATTGATTATACAAATGAAGAGGAAAATCATAAACGAGATGTGATTGAACATTTTAATAATTTATCAGCTATTTTTTCCAAATCAATTAATGTCGTTATCCAAGAAGAAAATCCGATTCGATCGTTGTGTGAAAGGGATAATTTTCTTCATGTCCTTCCCTTTACAAGTAAAATGTTT
>NZ_JBAQPS010000257.1:0-4500 GCF_049305995.1 Sulfuricurvum sp. | reverse complement strand
CGGAAAAACCATGCGCTCTCCATGCCCAATGGGATGTATGGCGTCAAGAGATGCTGGAGATGTATTCGGCGATGCGCCTCTCAGAAATTACGGATGATGTGCTTCACCGAAAAATTAAACGAATTTAGCCTTTATCTAAACATCGTTAGCCGTCACAATCTTATCCTTAAAATTCGCTTCACCACTTCAGTGTAACTCAGGTTACAGACATCTCTACACTCAAAGCGTTACAATACTCTTACAAATTTAGGGAATCACATTCTCAATCAAGGAATTTATTATGAAATGCAATGCTGGAAAAGTGGATCGCGCCCTTCGGATTATCGCAGGAGTTGCTCTAATCACTTGGGCGGTTATCAGCGGAAATATCTTCGGCTACGCTGGAATTATTTTAGTCATTACGGGTGCAGTTGGATTTTGCCCATTTTATTCGCTACTGGGAATCAACACCGGATGCAAAATCGAAAACGACTGAAACGTCATGTTATAATGCTTCAAACCTATTGAGGCATTATATGGAACTTTCGAAATTTACTTTTTATTCTCATCTATCCCCGACCCTTCGAGCGTTTGTCAATAGCCATGCTCGCCCAATCACTGTAGCAAAAAATACGATTTTATTTTATCAAGGTGACATTTGTAAAGATATTCTTTTCCTAACTGAAGGAAACGTACGATTATATATCCAAAGTGAAGGAGTCGAAGAGATTACCCTCTATACCCTCAAACCACTCGAACAATGCGTCATCAATACAGCAAGCCTTGTCTCGCAAAATGTCGCCATCGGAACCGCCATCACCGAAAACAATATCAGCGGCTATCTCTTAGACCATAACTCGATCCACTCACTCATGACACAAAGCCCTGAGTACCTAAGTTTCATGTTTTCACTTTTTACTGTCCGACTTGCTTCGCTCGCAACACTTGTCGAGGATATAAAATTCAAACGCTTGGATACACGCCTACTGAAATGGATAGAACAACAAAAGTCAAACCGTATCGACATGACTCATGAGCAAATTGCAATCCAACTGGGGACATCTCGCGTCGTCATTAGCCGTCTGCTTAAAGGTTTGGAACATAAAGGAAAGGTTAGATTGGAGCGTGGTACCATAGAACGGCTCACTACTTAATCTCAATATCAATTAGACTAAATTCTCTTATTTAAGTTGCCATTTGGTTTTGAGTCCGCAATGAGCACATTCGGAGATGAGTTCCCCTTTTGTAATGGTGAGCATGGATGTTTTACACCGTTTACAGCGCACTTGAGACGTTACCGGTGAGACATCGCCGATTTTAAACTCAAATCCTATCGATACTGCCGTATAGGTGGAGACCAAAAAAGGGACACAGTAGGTCAACAGCAGTTTCCCCCACGAAACTTTTTCTATCTCCCAAGCTATTAGAGCATCGCCTTGGTTAATCAGATTTAAAATCGTCCCGACGACCAAAGCGATTTTAAGTGCTTTGGAAAATACGGCACCATCTGCGACGATGTCACAAGCGATAATAAATCGTTTTTTAAACAACGAGGGATGGAAGAGGTTTTCCAATGGCGTATCCTTGTAAATAGTCGATTTTCTCATCGATAAGAATCTGTGCTATCACATCACTGGAGACAAATTCGGCAATTGTCTTTGCCCCGATACTGTGAGCATAGTTGTTCATGGTTCGTACCACTTCGAGATGCTGTGAATTAGTATCAATAGTTTGTATCAGGCTACCGTCGATTTTGATGTAATCGACTTCAATTTGCTGTAGTTTGGCAAAGTTTGAATACCCAGTACCAAAATCATCGATGGCGATTTTAAATCCATACTCTTTGAGCTCTTTAAACACACTTAGATACTCATACACCTCTTCATCTTCTAAGATTTCGAGCACAATACGTAATGGAGAAAGCTGTAAAGCTAATAGTTTCTCTACCAACGCTTTACTAAACTTTTCGCTTTGGATATCTTGCATGGTGATGTTGATTGAAAATTGGGTGTCATTTTCGTGAGCTTTGTGAATAATAGCGTCCAACATTGCCATCGTTATTTTCGGCAATAACCCCAGTTGTTTTGCCGGATCTAAAAAAACGATTGGAGGAGTGACAGTATCCCCATCTACGACTCTTGCCAGTGTCTCATATTTTTCTATTTTGTTGCTAGAAGTATTCAAAATAGGCTGAAAATAGGCGGTTAGTTTTGCACTATCTTCGTGGTTTAGGATATGTTTAATCCGTTTCGACCATTCTAGATTTTTCAAATAGCGTTGGTTTATATTTCCTAGTTCATGATAATGCAGCGATTTCACTCCCCGCTTTTTGGCTTCCATCAGCGCCGTCTCTGCCATGGTCAACAGTGAGCGTTCTTTATCGGAGTGCTTGGCATTCCCCATTGTCACTTCCAATGCAAATTCGATCTCATCTATCACGATGTAGCGTTCGATGAAAAAATCGTTTATCATTTCAAAAAGTCGCTCATCTCCGCTAAAAATAGCAAACAAATCCGATTGCACCCGATAAATATCAGTATCTTCCCACTCTTTTAGTTGATCAACCATGTGGGCAAATGATTTGAGAAACCTATCCCCGATTTCATGACCGTAAAAACCGTTGATTTGTCCGAAGTTTTTAATGTCCACGAGGCTCAGCATTCGCATTGGATAGGCTTCCAAATCAATAATGAGCTTTTTACGGTTTGCCATCTGCGTGAGAGGATCACTCAATGCGAGTGTTTTGAGAGCTTCTTCTCCTTGCGCGATCAGTGTGATATCAAATCCATACACCATCACAAAATTATCATGAATATTACCGCGTAAAACCAGTTGATACGTTCGCTCACCCTCACGATATCGGAGTGCGGTTTCACTCTGTGATGCAATCAATTCAGCAGGGGATTGTCTGAGGTCTAGTTGTGAAAAATGATGCAATGATGATAGTGCTGAGTGTGCCGCATCGTTTCGGAAGAGGAGATTTCCCTGATCGCAAAAAATGAGAACGGGTTCGGGGTTGTATTTTGGCAAAACGCTCAAATAGTGATTTTTTTCTTCTATTTTATGATTGATCCCCATCATTTTATACACGGCGCAGCTGTTGGTCGCAACGCTCAAAAAAAGGGCGATAGCGGGAAGTGCAAACAAAGGATGATAAACGATCCCTCCGTACACGCACACCGACCCCAGTGTAAAGCGGATGACTTTATCGAACGAAGTAATATTGTTCCACATACATCTTCCTTTAGAGGTTATAACATTGTTTGATTATATCAATTCTCGCAGCTTTTTTTAGTGAAAAGCCCATCGATACCGTATTTTCCTCCACCATGCGTAGCGAGGACAAAGAGCATCAGCATATAATACAGCGGTATCTCGAACCCATTTTCCCCTGCCGAAAAACCATTAGAAAGATGCACCGTACTAATTGCCACTACCATAATGACCATTAGCGGCAAGGAGATAAAACGCACCCCAAGCCCCAGTGTCAACAGCGCCACCCCCAGTGCCTCCGTGGATGCCGCCATATACGCGTTGAGCAGTGGAAACGGCAATCCCAAATCCTCGCCGAACCATTTGGCAACGGCTCCAATATCCGACCATTTACCCATCATCGGTTCATAAAAACCGTACGCCAAAATTAACCGGATAAAGAGCAATGAAGCATCTTTTCCTTTATCCAGCACCATGTCCATTTTTTCTTTTAATATACACATTTCACACCTCTTTCGTTAAAAATTTTTTCTCACACCACTGTGTCAACAATTGTTCTAGCGGGATTTTTAGATCCTCTGTATCCACTTCATACGCTCTTGAAATTTCACTCAACATTTCATCACTTCGATACGTTTGTAAAAGCATCAATACATCATATCCTAGAGGGGTAATCTCCTCAAAATAGACCTGATTTTCATTAAAATTGTAATAGAGGAGTATCGGATATTCCCCAAATATCTCAAAATCACCCCGATAAACAGGATAATGCAACCGCCTCCAACGTGCCGAATCACTGAGTTGATATTGCCCCACCCATTCGAAGTGTGTTGATCTCATCTCACAACACTCCAAAAGCAGTTCTGCTTCTCCCCACTCCAACCACAACAAATCTCCCAAATACGGTTTGTCTTGCATCAGCGGATTAGCTTTAGCAAATAGACCAAACTCATACGCCATATCGCTCATCAAAACCGACCGTGCGCCTGTCGTTTGAAACGCGCGAATCAGTTCATGCAACTGATCTTCAAACAAAGAGGTAAAAATCGGATAGATATTAGTGATCGTCTCATACAAACGGTGATACACCATATCCCGATAGACTTGATAACGGTTATAAAGAGGATTAATGAGCGGTTCATCACTCTCGATAATCTCGATAAATCGCTCCATTATCGTGGTCTCAGTTGTCATGTCGCCCCTCCCACAATCTTCTTAAGTGTTCGAAACTCTTCCATTAAAACATCTAGCGCAGGTATATTGTTATCCCGCTCAATCATAACGGGGGCTTTATGGGTCGCTAGAGTG
>NZ_JBAQPS010000256.1:0-8649 GCF_049305995.1 Sulfuricurvum sp. | reverse complement strand
ATTTTGATGAAAATGCCCCTCAATCAAGATATCAATTTTTTTACCCTCAAACAAGTGTAACCTCTTCTCTATCAGTGCTTCGAAATGCTCTATATTACGGCAATGTGATTTTCGTTTCATCTGTTGTTCTAGCCATGAAATGATAAACCCTTTTCCAATAATATCGATTAATCGAAGGAATCCTAACACTAGCGGACTTCTAATCAGTGCCGTATAAATTTCATATCCCATTCCCATTGCACTATCACCATGCAAAACCGCTACTCTTTTACCCTCATAACTCATCATTAACGGTTGGTTTTCACGACGAATGACCAACACGTTCGGAAACAATCCATCGAGTAAAAAGTCATGATTTCCCTCTAAATAGAGGATCTCCATCCGATCCGATAAACGGTTGATAAGATCGATTCCTTCTGTGTTATACGGATAAGTTCGTGGAATGGGACCATAAAGCATATCGAAAACATCCCCCATCAAAATGAGTTGCGGGGTTATGATCTCGCCCGATTCAAGAGCGCGAAGGAAATCGATAAAAGGGGTACGCCATGGGGCGCAATGGGCATCAGCGATGAGAATCGCACCCGTAAGAAGTTTAGGGAACATACGCAATTTTCGGAATTCCGAGCGTTTCATTCAGAGCCATCATGATATTGGCATTGACAAGTGCTTGTGAACTGGCACCGCGCATGAGATTATCAATCGCGCACATGGCGACCAAAGCGTTGCCGTGACGAGTCGCATAGAGATCCGCGAAGTTCGTTCCTGAAGTCATTTTCGTATGAGGAGGTGCAGTGCGGATACGGACAAAAGGTTTGTTTTCATAGAATGATCCCATAAGCGCTAAAGGGTCACAATCACTTTTCAATGTGGCATAGACACACGCAAGCATCCCACGTGTCATCGGAACAAGAGAAGGGACGAATGTCACTTTCACCTCATCAGAACATAAAGCCGAAGCGTGTTGTTCTATTTCCGTAGCATGACGGTGTTTGATGATGTTATAACAGTTGATATTGTCATTGACGCTGACATAGTGAACGGCAGATGAGGGTGATTTCCCCGCACCCGAAACACCAGTTTTAGAGTCGATAAAAATAGGACTCGTCAAATCAATGTGATTCAAAAAGGGAGCCAATGCCATCAAAGAAGCCGTAACATGACATCCCGGATTGGCGATAAGACGGGCACCTTTGGCAATATCTCCGTGAAGTTCAGGGATAGAATAAATCGCATGGGAGAGGTTATCCAAATCTTCATGTTCACAGTAAAATGCTTCGTAATTCTCGGCAGAGAGACGATAATCGGCAGAGAGATCAACCACTTTTATCCCTCGCTCTAACAAGCCTTTGGCGGTTTGCATCGCGGTTTTATGCGGCAAGGCTAAAAAGATGAGCTCACAGCTCTGGGCGGCACGATCCATATCGACTTTTTCAACACTCAAATTACACACACCCATCAATGCAGGGTGTAGTTCTACAACGGTGGTGGCACCTTCGGTATTGGCACAATACACGAGATTAAAAATCGGATGAGAAATCAACATTTTAACGAGTTCTAATCCCGTATAGCCGCTGACTCCAATAATCCCGACGTTAATGGCTTTCAAACACGATCTCCTGATATTTCACTTCAACCACTTCAAAGTTTTTGGTACCGCCTGGGAGTTTTGCATTAAGTTCATCCCCCTCTTCTCGCCCTAAAAGCTGTTTAGCCAGTGGTGAATTAAATGATATTAGACCCCGCTCAGGGTTGCTCTCGCATCCGCCGACGATGGTATAAGTGACCTCTTCATCGGTATCAAGATTATTCAAAACTACGGTAGATCCGAAACTGACTCGGGCATGTTCGAGTTCACTCGGGTCTACAATCTGTGCACGTGAAATCACCTCTCCGAGCTCTGCGATTCTAGTTCCGATAAAAGCCTGCTTTTCGCGCGCTGCATGGTATTCGGAATTCTCTTTTAGATCACCGTACTCTTTGGCACGATCGATTTCGACATTAACTGCCGGTAAATCGATATTTTTGAGGGTATTTAGCTCGTCTGATAAGCGCTGAAACCCGTATTTTGTCATCGGTTCTTTTTGTTCCACTGTTTGCTCCGAAAAATAAGTAGGGATATTATACCAAAGGTATCCTACTCATGGAAGATTTTCACGAAAGATGTTCACAATCTCTACCCGCTCTTTAGGCTCATTGATCCGATACAGAATCGAATACCCTTGATACACGAGTTTTCGGATATTTTTACCATACTCTTCGGCTTTACGTCCCGATTCTGGAAATTGCATAAGAATATTGTAAATATATTCCTTTAGTCTCGACATATAGGCAAGGGTGATAGATTCGGATTGGCTTTGCGTGTAGATAAAATCGGTGATTTTGGTTAATCGATAGGTAGCTTTTTTAGAGAATACGACCGTTTTAATGTTTAACATACTTTGCAGTAGCCATTTCAAACGCTTCGTCAATCCCGATGAATTCATCACGGTCGAGTTCTTCGATCGATGTTTTTACTTCATTTTTAATCTTTTGAAATCGCAAAAATTCAACGAACTCTTGCATAAGAGTGCTCTCATCACCTCTATATTCGTTTTGAATGAAGCTTTCGAGTTCAGGGTTATTGAGCTGTATGGATAACATCATAACTCCTTCGGATTATTTTGGTTTATTGTAGCATAATTTTAATATCCTATTCGTCTTAATGCCAGCGAGCACATCGCCAATCCAAATCCCCCTGTCACACCGACAAAACTCCCTTTTTCTTTGATAAGAGGAAGTTCAGAGGAGCAGATACAGCTAAAATCGCCTTTGAATTTTCGTTTGCGAAGTTCATTACGGATTTTAGAGGCAAAGGGATCCCCTTCGGTTTTCCAGATGGAGCGTACTTCGATCTTCGTCGGATCGAGCCGTTTCGCCGAACCGACAGAGGAGATGAGTTTCGGATAGCATTTTTGGATGAGGGCAAGTTTGGCACGCATATCATCAATCGCATCGAGGATCAGATCATACGGCTCAAAATCGAATTCCTCGACCCATTCGGGGGTGATCTTTTCAGATATCGCAATCACTTCGGGATAGTGGGTTTTGAGGGCTTCGACTTTAAGTTCGCCTTCGTGGTTTTCAGAGTGCATTTGACGATTTTGATTGCTCTGATCGTATCGGTCAAAATCGATGATCGTGATATGCCGCACCCCTGATCGGTAGAGACAATCTAAACAAAAGCTTCCCACACCGCCGACTCCGAGGAGGAGAATTTTCGCGTTGCTAAGTTTCTCAAAACTCTCTTCGCCGAAAACCAGTTTTGTCCGAACGTTTCTCAAAGCCACTCCCGCAATTGCTGCATCGATTTATAGGCACTCATATCGAGTTTGATCGGCGTTAGGGAGACTTTACCAGCTTCTATCGCTTCGAAATCGCAGAGGGCACTCCGTTGTTCACGCGGTTTATATTCCAATGGATGAAGACCAAGCCAGTAGTACTCCATCCCTCTTGGATTTCGGTGTAGGTGGGCATCGTTGGCATAATAGCGATACCCTGCATAGGTGACGGCAAATTCTAACGCTTCAACATCGTGGGGGATATTGACGTTTAAAAATTCTCTCTCACGTAATGGAAAATTACCGTTTAAAATTTTCTCAGCCAAATGACGGATCGCTTTTTTCGCCAATGCGAAATCACCGACAGGCTGGGTAAAATCCATCACTTGCGATATTGCGATAGCGGGAACATCATGCAATACCGCTTCCATCGCCGCCGCCGCTGTCCCTGAGTAGGTGATATCTTCTCCCATGTTAGAACCTTTATTGATCCCGCTAATGAGCAAATCAGGTTTAGACTCTTCGAAAAGGGAGTGAAGGGCAAGGTAAACACAATCGCTCGGAGTGCCATCATCGAGTTTGTAAAAATCATCTCCAACACTGATAAAACTAAGCGGTCGTGTGAGAGTCAAAGAGTGCCCACATGCCGATTTTTCGGTAGAAGGGGCAACAACGGTAATCTGCCCAAGCCCCTGAAGTGCTTCGATAAGTGCCAAAAGCCCTTCAGATTCGTATCCGTCATCATTGGTGATCAAAATTTTTTTCATCTATTTCCTTTTAGATTTGAGCGGGACAAAAATAAAGCAGTTGTTATCCCCACGTCGTTCATACGCCAACACGTATCCATGTTCTTTTAAAATCGCATCAACGATGTAAAGTCCCAGACCGAAACTGTCTTTCGTCGGGTGATCTTTAGTAAAGGGTTCGATGTAATATGAAAGCGGATTTTTCAGCGGCTCACCGAAATTGCTAAAGAGAATCTCTCCCCCCTCTACCGTTATCTCCATTTTTTTATCAGGAGAGTATTTGATTGCGTTATCGATCAAATTTTTCACTGCGGTAACAAACAATCGGTAATCAACCTCTATTTTGATAGAGGTATCAACATTGCATGTCACTGCATCATAATCGACCATTGCCGAATCAACGGCACCGTCGATAATATCGACCAGACGATACTCTTTTTTCTCATGATGCTGATTTCCAGAGGTGATCTCTTCGATCAAGGCAAATTCGCCGATCAGAGATTCTAAACGCTCAAAAATCCCCTCAAACCGTGCTTGCTGTTTTTCATCACTGAGCATGGTCGTGACAATGCGCCCTTTGGCAATCGGTGTTTTGAGTTCATGCATGATGTTGCGTAAAAAGAGGGTGCGAGATTCGATGAGGGAGCGAATTTTATTTTGGGTGGTATCGAGCTCATTGGCGATCAAAGCGATCTCATCGCTTCCGTCGATACGAAACCTAACCCCCATATCCCCTTCCCCGAAACGGGCGATCTGTTTACGTAAACGACGCAGTGGACGCAAGCGATAGATGATAAGGGCAAAAGATATCATCAGAATACTCATCAAGGTTCCATACGCCGAAATCAGATTGACCGGATGATAAGGTTCAATGCTCTGATCTAAAAGAAGGACACTGTGTCGTGAGGATTCAACCCAAAAATAGATACCCCCACGATACTCAATCATCGAGGTAATTACCTGCTGAGCGACATGGGTTTCGAATGGAGCATCGGAGAGAGTATATTCCTCCATTACCTCATCCCCGTTTCCATCACTTTTGAGGATTTTTCCTTGCCGAATAATGGTCTCATAAACCGATTCATCACTAATCTCTTCGAGATCGTATAGTGCTAAATTGGCTTCAAACATCGGTTCGGAAATCTGTTTGATGATATAGGTGTGGTAGATTTGACTGATGAGAGAGTGTTTGGTGAAAATGTTATCGATGTGTTTAGTACGATTAACCTGATAGAGCTGATAAAAAGTGTAGCTGACACTCGATACGGTCACTACAAGGGCAAAGGCTACGGTTGCAAGAACCGCATTGTTTTTAATCATTTTGATTTTGAACGTGCAAGGAATAAAATTCCTTGCCCTACGCTCGCCGCTATGGCACTGAAGCTAGCCCGTGCAGGGCAGAATTTATTTCTCATTTTAATAGTTTGTAGCCGATGCCACGGATCGATTCTATCAGGGCTTTATCCCCGAGTTTATTACGAATCCGTCCCATCATTACATCAATACTTTTGTTTGAAGAATCTTCGTTGATCGCGCTGACGTTGTGAATCAAATCTTCGCGTGAAACAACCATCCCCTGCTTTTTAATCATGTGTGCCAAAATTCCGTATTCAGCATTGGTCAGCTCTAATGGACGTCCTTTGTAGCTGATTTGCATCGCAGATTCATTGAGTTTGAAATCACAGGCGATTTCGGAGGCTGCCGCCGATGCGGCATCATATCGACGCAATACTGAATGGATACGTGCTTCGAGTTCTCGCGGATCGTAAGGTTTCGGGAGATAATCATCGGCTCCGAGTTCGAGTGCATTGATCTTATCGGTTACATCGGAGCGTGCGGAGGAGATAATAATAGGGATGTTTTGGCGTGCACGGATCGCTTCGCACACCTCTAATCCATCCATCCCCGGCAGGGTCAAATCGAGGATCACCGCATCAAACTGTTCAAGTTTGAGGATACTAAGTGCTTTAAACGGATCATCTTCCGTCGTGACTTGGAAATCGTACTGTTCTAAAAATTCGGTGAGGATCTCGGCTAGCTCGAGATCGTCTTCTATCATTAATATTTTACTCATGATGGCATTGTAACAAAGAGTGGTTAATGATTTCCTAACTCAGCCACAATGTCAGATGATAGGCGATGAATGCTAGTGAATACGCCACAATCGTCGTAAATACAAACAGATACACGAAATATTTAATTCCCCCTGCCTCACGAGTGAAGACGACCGAAGCCGCCAAACACGGTAGATAGGTCATTATCACCACGATAAACGCTACCGCAGAAGCAAACGGAATCTGAGAACTGATCGTGGAGATCAATGAGTGATCCTCTTCGGTCGCATCGCTTCCGAGGGAATAAAGAACTCCCATCGTCGAAACAACAACCTCTTTCGCCGCCAATCCTGTTTGTAACGCAACCGCCATTTTCCAGTCAAAGCCTAGAGGGGCGAATGCCGGCTCTATCGCATGACCGATTTGACCTAAAAAGCTCTGTTCTAGCTGTGCTTCAGCGAGCTGATTTTCGAGAACTTTCACCTCATCATCCGATGCAGCTACTTCAATTTTTGCTCCAAAGAGTGCGTCCAAAGAGGGATCTTTCGGGTAGGTACTGAGAAACCATACCAGCAACGATGCGGCAGCGATAAATGTCCCCGCTTTTTTCAAATACATCATCGTCTTAGTGACGACAGTATGCCAAATGAGTTTTAGCGATGGGAGACGGTATTTTGGCATCTCCATAACAAACGGCTCATCAATCCCTTTGAACGCGGTGAGTTTAAGCACTTTTGCCGCGACCAGACCGATCATCGCACCGAGAATATAGATTCCAAAGAGGATATTTCCTGCCATCTCAGGGGCGAAAAAGGCTCCCGTAAAGAGGACATACACCGGCAAGCGTGCCCCACAGCTCATAAACCCAATAACAAAAAGGGTCAAGAGACGGTCACGGTCATTTTTCAAAATTCTCGCCGACATATAGGCAGGGATAGAGCACCCAAACCCTGAAACGAGAGGGATAAACGACTGCCCGTGAAGACCGAATTTATGGAAAAATCCGTCCAGCAAAAACGCAACTCTCGACATATACCCCGTCGATTCGAGTAACGCGATTCCCACAAATAAAATAACGATATTTGGGACAAAAAGGACAACCGCCCCAACCCCTGCAATCACCCCATCGACGATCAGAGAGCGAATTTCATCATTGCCTATCGTAGAGCCGACCACCTCTCCGAACCATCCGAAAAAAGCATCGATCCAATCCATCGGAATTGAGCCGATTTCAAACGTAAGTTGAAATAACGACCACATAAAAAAGAGAAAAATCGGGATACCAAATATCGGATGGATAAGGATACTGTCGATCTTTTCCGTAGTTGTCTTTTTAAGCGGGGTGGCAGGTTTCACTTTGACCGCTTCTGCGATAATCCCTCGATTAAAAGAGAAGTACTCTTCCGCCAAAGCCTCTTTCATATCGTCGGTATCATGATGCAACAGTACATGACGATCTGCCTCGATCAGCATCGGCTGCAATTCCGTCCATAATGGGTTATCATGTAAAACGCGATACGTTTTTTTCTCTTTTTGAAGCAAGTTAATTGCGATGTTTCGATTAGAGATAGTCGCTTTAAACTTGTGACGATCGAGATAATCAGCGATTATATCAATCTCTTCTTCAACCGCTTCGCTAAAAATCAATTTTTGCTCTTGAAAATCAGTTTCGTGTGCTTTAATAACGCTATTCATCAACTCTTCGAGTCCCGTTTTCGCCGCTGCAGAAACCCGAACACATGGAATTCCTAAAAGCTGTGAGAGATAAGGAGCGTTGATCTCAATCCCCTCTTTATCCGCTTCATCCGACATATTGAGGGCAAGCACCATTTTTTTGCTCATCGTCATTAACTCAGCCGTTAACTGAAGATTCTTCTCCATATTAGTCGAATCAAGTACATTGATAATAAGATCATATTCTTCGTTACAAAGATAATCGTGCGTAACTCGCTCTTCGATCGAATAATCGGTAAACGCATAAGTTCCTGGGAGATCGACGACACTGAACTCATAATCGTTGTATTCAAATGTCACCACCGTTTTCTCGACGGTTACACCTGTGAAATTTCCAACATGAAGCCTTGCATTCCCGATGGAGTTAATAAGCATACTTTTGCCGACATTAGGCTGTCCGACGAGAGCTACAGTAATTTGTTTAGTGGACATCGGATACCTCGATCAGCTCAGCTTCTTCGCGGCGCAGAGCAATAGTCACATTGCCTATTTTTATCTCATAAGTGCTTTTCGTCAAACCGCATTCTAGCATTACCACTTCGGCACCTTTCATCAGCCCAAATGAAATGAGACGTTGTTTTAGGGCTCCCTTAGCATTAATTTTCACCACGGTAGCAATGCCTCCTTTCGTACAAGCACTTAGTAAAGTCATCGTAAGATGTGACATAGCCGTTCCTTATTTAAGAGTAATCAAATAGATAAATTTACAAAATAATAATCAATATCATATTAAAAGGGTCTTAAAAGCTTTTATCTAACGGTATATTCTATAGGTATTGTCAGCTCTAATGAATC
>NZ_JBAQPS010000255.1:0-4775 GCF_049305995.1 Sulfuricurvum sp. | reverse complement strand
AAATAACTGATATTGAGTTCTGAAACACTACAGAGAAATAAAAAGAGTTTTTTTATTTCATACTTTTCAATGCTTCTACAACTGCATCTATATTTCCAATAGGAAGATGTACTTTCCATTCTGGATTTTTTGCATCACCGGATAAAGAGATCCCGATACTTGCGACACTGTCACTTCCTGCTCCATAAGGTTCATCTACTTTACTGATGGAGATAATACCTTTCTTTGTTCCATCCAATGGAATCTCTTTGATAATTGTTACGCCAGAACTCATAATTTCTCCTATTTAACTATAATAATAGAAGAGTTTAACCGATTTTGGCTAAAGCAATCTTAAAAAGAAAAAGTTTACTCACTAACTTGTGATTTTGAGGTATCCCCATAAATAAAAGCATACATTTTACGATAATAACGTTCATTTCGTGTACGGTCTGTTGCACTAAAATGATGATAGCGTCCTAATGTTTCCCATGAATAACCAAAACTTTTAACCAATTTAGTCAAAATAGTATTTGCTTGTTCTCTTGCGGTAACATCTTCAAAGTATTCATGTAGCATTGGATTCGGGTGATATTTGTAGTTAATTTGGTAAGGTCCAAGGTCAAGGTTGGTAATACCACCATCAATTAAAGCCTGTGCTTGTGCACTGCATTGTTCAGCAGAACCGCATTTTATAAGATGACCTGCAACTGCAAATCCTGCAGCAGCTGCACGTTGCGCTTCTTCTATAGCATTAATACGGATAACATTTGGATTGCATTGATTATTTTCTTTAAGACATTCACAATGTTTAATAGCATCTAGGACAATATCGGGCATACGAATCTCACTTGGTTCTCCATCAGCATATAATAAACTGCCAAGTATCATCAATAAACCAACTGTGATTTTCATCCCATTCCCCTTTAATCTTAAGATTCTAATATTTTAGCCAATTTTGCTTGCATTTTCAGCCATATTTTATGTTCCATCAAAGGGAAACCACTATAAACACCTTTCGTCACTATGCTTTTAGTTACACCTGAACGTGCAGCCAATGTTGTAAACGGCGCAATACTAAGGTGTCCGGCAGTAGCACTTTGTCCTCCCATCACAACATTACGACCAAGTGTAGTAGAACCTGCAAGACCTGACTGAGAGACGAGAATAGAGTATTCACCTACAATACAATTGTGTCCGATTTGAACCAAATTATCAATTTTGGAACCTTGCTTAATAATGGTTGAACCGAATACCGCACAATCCACAGTTGTATTAGCACCTATCTCGACATCATCTTCAATAATAACATTACCGTTTTGATAAAGCTTAACATGCTCACCTAACTTTGTATGGGCATATCCAAATCCATCACTACCGATCACGCTTCCGGCATGGATCATAACTCTGTTTCCAATTTTACAATCACGATAAACTGAAACATTCGGATAAAGGATAACATCATCGCCCACTACCGCTTCAGAACCGATATAAACACCACTCATAATGGTACAATTTTTCCCTATTGTAGCACCATTTTCGATATGAGCCGTCGGATAAATACAACTTCCTTCACCAATTACAGGAGAAACAGTACTACTTTGTACCGGCTTAGCAAATTGCTTAGAAAGAATGGCTACCAACATATACGGTTCATCTGATGTGAGTGCAACAACTCCAAATGGAAGTAAATGTATTTTTGACGCAGGAAGAATCACAGCAGATGCTTTTGTATCAAAAAGCTCTTTCTCATATTTAGAATCAGAAAGAAATGAGATTTCTCCTTCTGATGCATCTCGTAAAGTATTCATCCCCGTAATTTCAATCGAATCTTTGATTTCAGAGCAACCTAAAAAAGCGGCGATTTCATAAAGTTTCATATTTCTTATCTTTCTAGAGCGACAGAACCGCTTCTTACAATCTCTTTTGGATGGAATCGTTTAATAGCTTCCAAAAAATGATTAACTCTTGTGGGCTCATCTACAACCATTACTACCATGGTATCACTACCCACATTAACGATTCGTCCATTATAGGCATGACAAAGAGCTTCAATATCACCTAATGACTCAGACATCGGAATTTTTACTAATGCTATTTCGGTTTCAACCAAATCTGCATGTTCAAATACTTTAAGAACAGGAATAAGCTTATGTAGCTGTTTCGTAATCTGTTCGATTACCCGAACTGACCCTGCCGTAACAATGGTAATCCGAGAATATTTTGAATCAGGGATAGGAGCTACCGTTAATGATTCAATATTGTATCCTCGACCTGAAAATAATCCTGCGATACGTGATAAGACACTGGCTTCATTCATTACAATCACAGAAATAACACGACGTTCTCGTTCCATTATTTCTCCTTATATTCTAGCATCATATTAAATAGAGACCCACCCGCCGGTACCATCGGTAAAACATTTTCGAAGCGGTTGACGGCAACATCAATGATAGCAACAACATTTTTATCAATCGCATCTTTTAGAGCAGCATCAAATTCTTCTTTAGTGGTTACACGGTATCCTACTCCACCAAATGCGTCTGCGAGCTTTATAAAATTAGGCTGTATAGAAAGATCGGTAGAAGAGTGGCGTTTATCATAAAAGAGTGTTTGCCACTGACGAACCATTCCTAAAAAATTGTTGTTTAAAATAATATTGATAACGGGAAGTTGATATTCAACAGCAGTCATCAATTCTTGAATATTCATGAGTATCGAACCATCACCGGTAATGTTAATACTAACACGTTCCATATCCGCACGTTTTACCCCGATTGCCGCCGGAAATCCAAATCCCATCGTCCCAAGACCTCCAGAACTCACCCATTGGCGTGGACGGGTAAACGGATAAAACTGTGCAGTCCACATCTGATGTTGACCAACATCAGTGGAAATATTGGCATTATCACCCAAAAGCTGTCCGATACGCTCAACAACCCATTGAGGTTTGATGCGATCTCCCTCTTCTTTGTAGGAGAGAGGATGAAGTTTATTAAAATTAGCAATAGTATTGTGCCATGAAGTATAACGTAACGGATCCACCTGCTCTTTCGCCAACGGAATCATTTGTTCCAAAACATTTTTGACATCTCCTACAATCGGAAAATGGGCATGTACCAGTTTCGAAATACTTGCAGGATCAATATCTACATGAATGATTTGTGCATTTTTTGCAAATTCAGAAAGTTTTCCGGTAACACGATCATCAAACCGTGCCCCAAGCCCGATAACGAGGTCTGTCTCCGACATTGCCATATTTGCCGCATACGATCCATGCATCCCGAGCATAGAAATTAGCAATGGATCGTCATATCGAAGTGTCCCCCGTGCCATAAACGTTTCAACTGCAGGTATCTGGGTCATTTTAGAAAACTCACGCACTAACTCTGCCGCATTCGCATTGATGATACCTCCACCGAGATACAAAAGAGGACGTTTGGCTGCTGCAATGGCATCAATCGCTTTTTTGATCTGACGGGTGTTCCCTTTGGTCGTCGGTTTATAGGTCTCGATATCGACCTCTTTGGTGTAATCAAATTTAGCGATTTGTGCCGTTACGTCTTTTGGGATATCAACGTGGACTGGACCTGGACGACCAGTACGTGCGATATAAAATGCCTCTTTAAGAATGCGAGGAAGATCCGCTGCATCCGTCACAAGATAATTGTGCTTAGTACATGAACGGCTGATACCCACTGCATCGATCTCTTGGAATGCATCCGTGCCAATAAGTGACATTGGAACTTGACCGCTAATAAGCACAAGAGGAATAGAGTCCATATAAGCATCAGCTAAACCGGTGACACCATTGGTAAATCCTGGACCTGAGGTAATCATCGCTACCCCTACACGTCCGGTAGCTTTGGCATACCCCTCTGCCGCATGAACGGCTGCTTGTTCATGTCGTGTCAAAATATGCTGAAATGATCGCTGTTTGTAAATCTCATCATAGACGTTCATGATCGCCCCACCTGGGTAACCGAATACGACTTCGACTTCCTCGGCGATAAGTGCTTCGATAACCATCTGTGCACCGCTGATTTGCATGTCGTCTCCTTTAAATTAAGGTATAAATATTAACGAATTATAGAAGAAGGAAACTATAAATTATGTTAAAAGAACCTCAAGGAGCCGCTTCACTCATATAATTAAGATTTTTTAGTTGCCGTAACGAGAAATATCGGATAATTTTGTCTCTCTTTTTCAACCGTATAGGCATGGTGGAATCGTACATGTTCAAATCCCGCATTTTCAATCGTTTGGCGTAATGCATCACGTTTAAAACCAAAATGATACACCCCATCGTTACCATGAGCATGAAAAGTTCCATCTTCCGCTTCCAAATCAGCAATAGCGATAAAACCATCTCGTTTCAAATGAGCATGAAAAGCTTTAAATAATTCTTCCGTATTTTCCACATGATGCATTGCCATAGAGCTAACAATACCATGGAACTGTTGATCCAATGCCTCTTTGCAGATATTTTGGCAAATCGCTTTGACTGATAAATTTATAGAATTTTTGTTTTCTAACTGTTCAAGCATTTTTGTAGAGAGATCAACAGCAACAACATTTTTTACCATTGGTGCAATTTTAAAACTAAGAAGACCTGTCCCTGCACCAAAATCCATAATTGTCATATGATTGAATAAAGCAATTCGGCTGGTTATAGTTTGAAAAATATTTTGGGCGATATTTTGGCGTATATCACCATTATCCCATGCGTGAGCAACTTGATTAAAACGTTCCGTCATCCATTCCTCTTAAATACTGAATCTTAGTCGAATCATAAC
>NZ_JBAQPS010000254.1:0-4593 GCF_049305995.1 Sulfuricurvum sp. | reverse complement strand
GAACCAAACAGCTGCAATTTGTTCAGTTAGATTTGGTGTTGATGAATCAATTCTTTTCCCTGATATAACACCTATTAAATCCATATAAGTTTTATATCGCTTTTCTTTTAACTCTCTATTTCGATTATCAATCCATTTAATGAATACGAATAAACCTGCAATCGACACGGCGATTAAGCCTATAAGGTCTTTGTTTTGCGATATAAACTGTAAGATCATCATTTTCAGCTCCTCTTATTTACACATAATAGCGGGAATGACAGGATTAAATCACATCCACATCTTCCAACGCACTTAACTCTTCAATCAACATATTACAACCTATTGACATCATCATCAATAAGGCGTATAATTTGACTCAACAGATAGCCTCTGTAAACGTTAAAGACCATCGGAGTTCGTTTAGGACGTAAGGCAAAGGATAGCTTCGGCTAGGCACTAGCTAACAACCGTAAAATCGTAGCAGTTTTTGGTCTGCTACACCACTTCAAAAAGTGTTAATCTTGAAGTTTTTTCATCATGACTGGATTCCCGATCAAGTCGGGAATGACGGGATTAGATCACATCCACATCTTCCAACGCACTTAACTCTTCAATCACCTTGTTATCCACCCGTATCGCCGAATCGATGACGACATCGGCAAGTTTCGAGACAATGATAAGTTTGATCCCACGGCGTCCCGGATGACGGCGGACGAGGGTGTAGAGTTTCTCTACCGTCTCAAGGTTGTCGCTAAGACGGATACGCAGTTGCAACGGCTCTTGTGGCGGGAGGTTTTCGACGATTTTTGTTTCTACCTTTTTCGCCTCTTTTTTCGCTTCGTTTAGGGTCATAATCTTCGTGACACTGATGCGGGTGAACATCTCGGTGTGGGTTACTTTTACCTTGAAGGCGATCGGCTCATCAAAATCCATCGCTTCGAGTTGCTCGACCTTGTCGGAGAATAGCATAACCTCGATATTGCCGTGGAAGTCCATCAAACTTACAAGCCCGAATTGTGATCCTTTTTTCGACATCTTTTTCGTTATCGTTTCGACTTTTCCGATGAAGATAGCACTGGAACCGTCCTCGATGTTTTCCACTTCGGATGATAGGGTATAGTTGATCGCGTCGATTTGCTCGCGAAAGTTGTCGAGTGGATGACCGGAGACGTAGAATCCTAGGGTGTCTTTCTCGAAATCGAGGAGAGTTTTAAGATCAAATTCCTCCATATTTTTGAGGCTCAGTTCTACTGCCGTCACCTCTTCATCATCTCCAAAAAGGCTGAATTGAGCATCTTTTTTCAGGGATGACCCTTTTTTAGCCGTCTCGACGAGGGTTTCGACTTGTTCTAGCAATGCACGGCGTGAAAAGCCGAAATGATCCAATCCCCCCGCTTTGATGATGCACTCGATCACCCGTTTGTTTACTTTTTGAGGTTCGATACGGTTGGTGAAGTCTTGGATATCTTTGAACTCACCCTCACTCCGTGCTTCGAGGATCGACTCGACTGCCGCTTCTCCGACTCCTTTGATCGCTCCTAGACCGAAGAGGATTTGATCCTGACCGTCTTTGTTGATCGCGGAAAATTCGAGCTGTGAGTGGTTGATGTCAGGAGCGCCGAGGAAGATTTTCATCCGTTTGGCTTCGTCGATGTATTTAACGACCTTGTCGGTGTTGTCTTTTTCCGAGGTGAGGAGTGCCGCCATAAACTCTTGCGGGTAGTAGGTTTTGAGCCACGCCGTCTGGAAGGTGACCATCGCGTATGCCGCCGAGTGGGATTTGTTGAACCCGTATCCGGCGAATTTCTCGATCAGGTCGAAGAGTTCGGAGGCTTTTTGGTAGTCTAACCCTTGGTTCTGCGCCCCCTCACTAAATTCACGGTTGTATTTTTGCATCTCTTCGAGTTTCTTTTTCCCCATCGCACGACGAACGATGTCCGCACCGCCGAGACTCATCCCCCCGATGGTTTGAACGATCTGCATAACCTGCTCTTGGTAAACGATAACCCCATAGGTCGGTTTTAGGATCGGCTCCAGTGCGGCGAATACGTATGTGATCGCTTGACGACCATGTTTACGCTCGATAAAGTCATCCAACATCCCCGATTCCATCGGTCCCGGACGGTAAAGGGCGAGTACCGCAATCAAGTCCTCGAACACGCTGGGCTTGAGCCGTTTGTTCAAATCCTGCATCCCCGAACTCTCGATTTGGAACATCCCGATCGTGTCACCGCTTTGGATAATCTCGTACACTTTCGGGTCATTTTCATCGATTTTATGCCAGTTCACCTCGACGTCGTACCGTTTTTTGATCAGTTTAATCGCGTTATCGATAACGTCGAGGGTTTTAAGTCCCAAGAAGTCGAATTTGATCAGGTCGATGTCTTCGAGGTAGTTCAGCGAATACTGAGTGACAAACGTCTCCTCTCCAGAGGGTTTGTAGATCGGGGTTTTCTTCCATAGCGGTTCGTTGGAGATAACGACTCCCGCCGCGTGCATCCCTGCATTGCGTTTGAGTCCTTCAAGCTTTTTGGAAAATTCCCATACTCGTGCTATCTGAGGATCGCTATCGATCAGTTCGGAAATCTTCGGCTCTTTTTGGAATGCTCCGGGTTTAAACTCTCCCCCTTTGGTCTTACCATTCAGCGTGATTCCCAACTCATCGGGGATCAGTTTCGCCATCATGTCGGCTTGAGAGAGCGGCATCTCCAAAACACGGGCTACGTCGCGGATAACCCCTTTGGCTAAGAGTGAACCGAACGTGATGATCTGCGCCACCTGCTCCCGCCCGTATTTGCGTACGACATAATCGATAATCTCACCGCGACGAGCCTGCATAAAGTCCATATCGATATCGGGCATCGATACCCGCTCAGGATTGAGAAAACGCTCGAAAAGGAGGTCGTATTTCATCGGGTCGATATCGGTGATCTCTAAGCTGTAAGCGACAAGACTCCCCGCCGCCGATCCCCGCCCCGGTCCTACGGCGATGCCCATCCGTTTCGCTTCACGGACGAAATCCCAAACGATGAGCATATAGCCGGGGAATTTCATCTGATTGATCACCTGCATCTCAAACTCTAGGCGCTCACGATATTCGGTATGGCGCTCAGTTGGGACGTGTTCGAGGCGCATGTCCAGTCCGATACGGCATCGGTGGATAAAGTATTCAGAGTCTTCTTCGATAGTGAGTCCCTCTTCGAGGGCGTATTCGGTGGTAAATTTAAAATTCGGCGGAGTCGGATTTCCGAGTTTCAGCTCCAGCTGGCATTTATCGACGATCTCCTGTGTGTTATAGAGCGCTTCGGGTATGTCGGCAAACAGACGTGCCATCTGTTCGGGCGATTTGATATAGAACTCATGAACGGAATGGCGCATACGCTTAGGGTCATCGTAGAGTTTATTCATCCCGATACACATAAACGCCTCGTGGTACTGTGCATCCCCTGCATAGGTGTAGTGGGTGTCGTTGGTCGCGATGAGTTTGATCTGTGTCTCTTGTGAGATTTTTATCACCTGCTCATCGATAAAAAGCTGATCGGCGATCCCGTGACGCATGATCTCCATGTAAAAATCATCCCCAAAAATCTCTTTGTACTCTAACGCGATCCGTTTGGCTTCATCGTACCCTAACGCCCCGTTTTTGACGTTACGTTCACTGTTGGTGTTGAGATGCCAATTCACCTCCCCTTGCAAACACGCAGAGGTACAAATGATCCCCTCGCAGTTATCACGAAGGAGCTGTTTGTTAATGCGGGGAAAGTAGTAAAAGCCGTTGATATAGGCTTGAGACGAGAGGTACATGAGGTTTTTATAACCCGCTTCGTTTTTGGCAAACAAACAAACGTGAAAACGCTGTTTGATCGTTTTGTCCCCCAAATCTTCACCGTTATGGATATAGGCTTCCATCCCGATGATCGGTTTGAGTCCCGCTCCGCGCATCTGTTGATAAAAATCAATCGCCCCGAACATATTCCCGTGATCGCTCATCGCTACCGAGGTCATCCCAAGCTCTTTTACCCGTGAGGCTAACGCGGAAATTTTGTTCGCCCCATCGAGGAGTGAGTATTCGGTATGGAGATGAAGATGGGTAAACGGGGGGATTGTGCTCATAAAAAGGTGCCTTGAAAAAAAGTAAAAAGATTATAGTCTATGAGGAATTAATATCTGATTTAACTATTTCAAATGCTATAATGACACTATCACACACAATGAGGTTCAACATGGTTGCACTTAATACTCATCAGCTGTTAGCCGAAGTTGATTCAATGCCTATCGATCTTAAAACAAAACTCATCGAAAAATTACTAAGTAGTCTCAATCCATCACATAACGATGTAGAAACGTTGTGGAAACAAGAAATCGATTCTCGCGTTGCATCCATCGAAAAAGGTGCTGTGAACCTCATCGACGGAAACGATGTTTTTCGAAAAATTAAAGCCCGTTTTGAGCAATGAATTTTCGATTTCATCCCGATGCGGAAATCGAGTTCAATCATGCCATTGATTATTATGAAGAGTGCCAAAACCATTTAGGTTTGGAATTTGCCCAAGAGGTTTACGCTACCATCCACCGCATTATCGACTTTCCCAACGCTTGGCAACCTATGAC
>NZ_JBAQPS010000253.1:0-8615 GCF_049305995.1 Sulfuricurvum sp. | reverse complement strand
CCCGTCATAGAGTATTTTAAGGCGTGAGGAAGGGGAGTAGTTGAGCTTTGCCCGCACACCTACGGAGCGATTTTTGCTCCGATCATCACGCTCTTCATTGGTATCCAATGCTGTTTTATCGGTTACGATGTCGGTTCGATCTTCTTTGATATTATTAGATGCGTTCAGATTTACCAAATACGAAACTTTATCGAGTTTCCCTTCTCGTTGCACATACGCGGTTTCGCTCAAATCCTCACCGTAAGCACCGAGTGTCACTTTTGCAGAGGTTCGTCCCTCCGCCTTTGGTTTTTTGAGAACGACGTTGACGATCCCCCCCATCGATTCGGCAGTGTACTCCGCCGAACCGTTGCTCATCACCTCGATCCGCTCGATCATATCGGGTGAAATCTGCTCCAGTGGGCTAACTCTTTTACTGGTTCCGGTCGAAGTCGCTTCACCGTCGATCATCACTACCGTGTATCCCTTACCCGGTGCGCTAGCGGGTCCTTTGCCATTTGGGATCGTTACTCCGGGGGTGCGTCGGAGAATCTCTAACGCATTCGCATCCCCATACTGGGTCAACTCCTCTGCTTTGATAATCCGTTTCGCGATAGAGTTATCCCGTCGCTCATCGATAGCGGTATAATCCTCCGCGATTTGGATTTTTTCTAACGTAACAATCTCTTGCGCGCACACACTGCTAATCATAGCCGTTGATGCAAGCATAATTCGATAATTCATCCTAATATCCTACTTATTTTTGTTTGTCGGTGACAATATAGAGCTGTTCATGTCCGAGTCGTTTGAGAACATCCATCACACCGACAAAATTTTGAAATGCCGCATCTTTATCACTATAGAGTACGACGGTCATCTCTTTACCCCCTGCAACAACCCTTTGTTCAAAATCAGCCAAGGTAATCGGTGTTTTCTCTTCTCCCAGCATCAACGTTCCGTCTTTTTGGATCGTGAGTTTCAGTTCCGATGGTTTATGCTCTGCGGCAGTCCCTTTGGCATCGGGGAGATCAACGGGGATAAGTCCTGTTCGGATAAAGGTCGCCGTGGTGAGAACCATTACCAAAAGAACGAGCATAATATCGATAAAGGGGATAACGTTGATCGTGTCCATACGTTTCATTTTCATGGGTTACCCTTTGTTTTTGATTTCCCACATGGTGAGGAGTCTCTCCATTTTACGCAGTAGTATATTGTAAAAGATGATCGATGGAATAGCAACCACGAGACCCATAGCCGTTGCTTTGAGTGCCAGAGCTAATCCTGTCATGATTTTCTTCGGATCGACTGCCCCCACATCACCAAGGCTATAAAAAGTAATCATAATCCCCAATACCGTCCCAAGAAGTCCGACATACGGAGCATTAGAGCCGATGGTCGCGATCGTGCTGACGTTGTTTCCTAAATCAAGTTCGAGTTCTTCTTTAGTTCTGTACGTTTCGATTTGAATCCCGCCGTACGTCATTATCCGCTCAACAAAAAGCCACAATGAAACAACACTCATCAGTACCAAAATCCCGATAATCCCATAATCAATCCCGCTATGGGCAAATTCCAACCAACCACTATTTTCCATCTGTTTTTCCTTTTTTTTATTTTTCTAACTTGCCGATTCACTCAAAAACGCATCACACGCCAACACGGCCGCACCGTAGGATGTCGTGATCTGCGGATATTCAGGGACAAAGATTTTATGCCCCAGCTCATTTTCGATTGCGTTCACCAACCCATCATTGAGAGCTGGTCCTCCGTCGAAATAGACGTTCTCTTTGACCCCTACCCGTTTCACCAGTTTTACAATCCGTTTGGCGATAGAGTAGTGAACCCCAGAGACGATGTCCTCGACGCTATGGTTATTCCCTAGCAATCCGATAATCTCCGATTCGGCAAATACGGCGCACGTACTGCTGATCGAGAGAGGTGTCCCCACCGATTTGAAATGGTATGCACTCAGCTCATCCACCCCGATCTCTAGATTCATCGCTACGACATCGAGAAATTTTCCCGTCCCCGCCGCGCAACGGTCGTTCATAGCAAAATTGACCACATTCCCCTCGGCATCGAGCGAAATCGCCTTGCTGTCTTGTCCGCCGATGTTGATGATTGTTTTGATATTGCCATAACTTTTGGCGGCTTGTTGCGCACCGATGGCATTGGCGGTAATCTCACTGATATTTTCATCCGCCTCTTTAAAAAGCTTTCGCCCGTATCCGGTGGCTACCGTATAGACCACCTCGCGCTCATCAATACCTAACTCTTTTAAGAGCTCTGCCAATGCCTCTTGGGCGTATTTGTAAAACATACTCCCGCTCGCGCTGATTTTATGCCCGACTAGATTTTTATTCTCATCCGCCACACTGATTTTGATCGCGGTAGAGCCGATATCTATTCCTACAAAATATCTCATTTTTTCATTCTCTTTCGATTTTTTAATGACTCGATAAACGCTTCAACCCGCGTTGTAAGCTGTCCGTGTTGTGAGGGGCTATAATCGCTCTCGATATAGAGAATCGGTATACCCTCACGCTCCATCGCCGCCAAGACACTGCGCTGTTCCATCTCATACACCTGACACCCCGCAAACGCTTGATAGATCACCCCATCACCGCTGTAACTGCGCACCAACTGGATGATTCTGCGGATTCGGTCGTCGTTTTGTGTGAATATCGGGCAAGTACACGCTTTAAGATATTTATCCGAAACCGAATCGATCATGTCATAGAGATTCCACTCATCCACTGAGACCATATCGTTAAACATACGATTCGAACTGCACGTCTCGTCGGCGACGATGATTGCATCGCTCTGTTCGATAATGAGTGGGATTTTATAGTTGGGGAAAATCGGCGGTGAACCGGTATAGACGATACGCGGACTCGCTTTTCCAGCCACGTTGATACCCTCACTCGCCCGTTGTTCCAACTCTGAAACCAGTTTTTCGACCGCACTTATCCATTCATCTATTTTGTCAAAGAAAAAAGCGTTCGTAACCAAAAACATATCGACACCCAAAATCGGAACCGCTTTGTTTTTTCGAAATTCTGTGAGCTTATGATAGAGCGACTGTGCATACCCCACCTTTTTGATCGCACTCTCCAGATTGGACCTTGTCAGCTTTTTCCCTTGAAATTTGGAGAGTTTCACGGCGAAACTTTTGACACTTTCGCGCCAGTAGTGACGACTCTCTTCACTCTCTTTGGTACGAGGAAATCCGACATCGATCACAGTATGTCCGAAACTCTCGATGATGGCTCCCGCTTTGGTCTTTTGATCGCACGTCGTCGGAGAAAAAGTGATGTCCGGTTTATCGGAAAAATTATCCGAAGCAAACCACCCCACCGTCGCTTTGACCAGCGGGCACGATTTTTGAGGCAACAGATCACCACCAATCTCATCGTCAGTATAAAAGCCGTTGCACAGTCGGATCGGTACAGCATCCAGTGCATAGATGATCTCCGAGGGGATTTGGATACACATCGTCCCGATTTTCGCTTTCCCCTCGTGGAGCGGTTGATGATGAGTATAAACTTTTTCAAACAAATCGTAAAAATAGCCCATACTGCGGATCGGAGATTTAAAATCTTCTTTCAAGCTGTTCAAAACAGCAATGGCTTCCATCGCCTTATGGCGGTTTTGACGCTCTGCCGAGGTCTCAATCGTATGTTCAGTGTGCATGATTCTCCTTGTTTTGATCCATTGCCATCCGTAGGACAAACCCCTCTTTGGTCGATTCGAAAATAGTGGCTCCCATAAAATTAGCCTCCAAACACCCCTCCTCAGGACACGCCGCGACACATTTGAGACAGAGGGTACAATCTTCGGTGACTAGATTTTTACTCGTCACATCGTCGGCAATTTCGAGAATATCCATATCACACGCTCGGTAGCAATCGCCGCATTTGGTACATTTTGAGCCATCTTTGTAGAGTTTGAGCAGTGCAGGTTTGGAAAAAACATACTGCAACGCCGCCATCGGACAAAAATAACAAAAGAACCGCTTTTTGATAAACGATCCAACCAAAAACAGCCCTGTCATAATCATCCCGATGGTGGTCATGACGATATCGGTTTTCGAGGAAAAATCGATATAAAACTGGTTAAAATCCCCTGTAAATGCCGGAATCATCATCCGTCCGGGGCAAATATCGCAAAACGGCATCGAGAGACCGTTAGGGAGTTTCGGAAGTCCAAACACCGAGTTGGCAATCATCACAGGGAGCAGCAGCAACAAGATCAATAAAATGTATTTGATACTTTTAATCTTCCCGCGATTTTCCCATGAGTATTCGCTGTAACGGATTTTGGTTTTTTCACGTAACATCGTGAGCCAGTCTTGCATCGTCCCCAGAGGGCAGACGAAACCGCACCACCCTTTATTCAACACCCAAAACCACACCGCGAACATCCCAAGTGAGATGAGAAACGCATACCCTGCATATCCTGCGAGGGTATCGAAGGTACTTTTGAGATCATGCTGAAGCTCACCGACATAGCATTTGCCCCCTGTCCCCTCCGAGTTAAAGACGCACGCAAATGTCGGGAGCTTATCACCTAAATCGAGTCCGATATATCCACCGTAAACGATCAGGGCAAACGCAACGATCTGAAACCAAAACCGAAACCGCACGAGGTTCATATTATTGACACTACGGCGAAGACTAAATTTATTCTTCGTCAAAATAGATCTCCTTGGGCGTTTTACGCTTGCGTCGTCGGTTATAATAAAGTCCTAGAGAAAAGACGAGCATTACCCCGATTACGGTAGCAAACGCTAATGTTTTGGATTCGTATTCGAGAGGGGTATCGCCAAACGAGAGGGGGATACTCATCGCGTAATGTACCGATGTATACGATTTCCCATCATACACGCCCGATTCATTGACATCGTACGTCGCACTAACGAGTAGTTTTTCAGAGCGTTTTTTATCCCCTTTCTCTTGCTCATAGGTGCTTTTAGGGACTTCCACCATCATCATCCCCTCATCATTAGGCTTAATGGTGTTTTTCCAACCACTCTCCAACGCTACATCGATAGGAACATCTTTTAAAAGCTCCCCTTTGTAATAGACTTTCAAAGGGATAATATCTCCGACATACAAACAACAATTGACATGATGTTTATGGATCGTTTTCTCCATCATCAGTTGAAACGGCAGTTGCGGAAGCGGTTCGCTCAAATACCGAGAATCGGAGGTTTTACCCCGCACCTCTTTTGTCCAAGAACACGAAAGATTCCCCTCTTTGTTATAGAGTCGGTGAGTAGAGAGTTGAACGTTGAGAACACCATCCACTACCTCTTGATGTTTTAAAAAAAGGTGATAGTTCCCTTTGTATTGAGGGGTAAAGGTTATTTTTGAGCCTGAAAGATTGTGCTCTTCGATCTTGCCATCCATATCTCGGATATACAAAACTGAACCGTTCAGATTTTTTATCTTCTCATTTTCTTGCAGTGTTCCTGATTTAACAGACAACTCTTTGAGAGGCGATGCACCGAGCTTTGCCTCACAACACTTTTTCTTTTTGGCTTCATCGAGCCAAAGAGTATCAGCCCATAGCGATACCAGTAATGTTATTAATAGTAAAATATGTTTCATAATCAAAAATTCGCTGAAAGCTGTAGCGTTACACCGCGCCCAGGCATACGATAATATTCATAATATTCTTCATTCAGTACGTTATCAACCATCATACTCGCTTTAAAGTTTTTATTGATCTGATAATTAACTTTTAAATCTACAACGCTGTATTTGCTATACCCCGTCCAAACATCTTTCACGGTATCAGAATTATCATTGTTACTGAACACTTCTCCTACATAACGACCGGATAATACTCCTGACCAATCCCCTTGATTGACTTCAAACGCAAGTGAAGCCATATTTTTGGGTACATTCGTAACCCGTTTTCCTTCCATACCCGTATTGGTGTCGTCTTTTGTAACCTTAGAATCGGTATAAGAGTAGCTCCCTCTTACCTCTAACCAATCGCTGAGAGGATATTCGCCTGCGAGTTCAATCCCCCGTGCCAACGCTTCACCTGTATTTTCTTGTCGTGACTCATAGTCAATCACTTTATTGATAACAGGATCCGTATACTGAGCAACTTTAGTGACTTTTTGATAAATCAAGTCTTTTGTTTTTGTCACGAAATAGGTAGCTGTTGCTTTTCCCCCCTCAACAAAGTGATACTCCACCCCAAGATCAAATGCTGTTGATTTTTCGGGTTTCAAATCAGGGTTCGAATAGATCATTTTACCATTGGGTGCCGCCGCTCCTGAGAAAGTCGGATTAGCAAAGAGATAATAGTTAGTTGGTGCACGAAACCCTGTCCCTACCGAACTTTTGATGGATGTTCGGTTATTAAGCATATAAACAGCAGCGATTTTCGGGCTAAATGCCGATTCACTACGATCAGGATATACAAATGTTCCTGGAACCGAACCGGTCGTAACTACCCCTGTCCCCCCTGCCGTCCATGAGTCATAACGACCTCCTATATAGAATAATAAATCATCTCCGAGGGCAAGCTGATCTTGCACAAAGAGAGAATTGGTCGTACTCTTTGCATCGATACGATCCAGTTCCGCCGTTTTGGTATCCATATCCGTCCAATTCGAAACAGCATATTTTTTTTGATTTAACTCACCTATTTCTGTCGAAGCACCTACAATGATATAATGACTATCACCGATAGGAACACTTAACTGTGCCGAAGCGTTTGTCGTACTATTCGGGGATGTACTGAGTGTTCCTGCCCCTGATGATAAAGTAGCCGTTGAACCGATAGAGGCATTCCATGAATCACGATCAATTTTCCCAAAATTGAGACTTAGTTTACTATCCTCTATTTTTCCGTCATATCCGGCAAAATAGCGCAACGCTGTATTACCCATTGGTATTGAACCGGCGAAATCTTGTTCTTTTATCGTTGTCGCTTTTCCATCCAGACTAAGGCTCGTTGCTGTCGTTCCAATCGCAATAGGGTTTCCACTCGCATCTAATAAATAGCTGTTATAAGAAGTAGCTAAACTTTTATTATCAGAATAGGCAAATCCCGCATGAATTTTTGATGTATTTGAGAGATCATAGTAAACTTTTGCATGAATATTTTGTGCTTTAGATGCATTATCTCCCTTATCTCCTACAATATAAGTTGAGACTCCCGCTGTTGTGGTCGTTGGAATTGCCCCATTAACAACAATAGCACCACCGGCAGGTGTTCCAGTCGGAGTTTTAGTGACGTATTCTGATACATATCCATCACGATTGTTTTGTGAAGCACCGAAAACTACGCCTAGTCCGTTATGAAATTTATTCCGATAAAGCATACTGGCATACTCGCCTGCTGAATCACCGAAACCTGTTCCAAAATTGAACAACATCTCTTCTTTGGTCGGTTCTTTTGTGGTAATGTTAATAACACCTCCCATTGCATTACTACCATAGAGCGAAGAACCAACTCCCGGAACGACTTCAATAGTTTCAACGTCTTCCATAGATACCATTGCCCAGTTCACTTGACCCGAATAGGCATCTACCATATTCATACCATCAACTAAAACAGCAACTTTGGTTAAAGTTCCCCCTTGACCACGCATAGAACTCAGCATTGTTACCCCCGGACGAGCATTCCCTAAAGCACCTCCACGCAGATAAAGACCCGGTACTTTGGCATTCAAAGCATCACCTAAACGCTGATTATTGTTCTTCTCTATATCTTTTGCAGTGATGACCGAAACGTTGACCGGTGCTTCCAAAGTCGATTGTTCGATTTTAGAAGCACTCACCGTCACATCCCCTAAATCGACGACTTCAGCTGTCGCCATCGATCCGTACAGGGCTAATACCGCTGTAATAGATAATTTAATACTATTCATTCAACTTCCTTAAAGATTTATCAAACGTAATTGTTTCAAAGAAGTGTTACATTAGTGTTAAATTAAAAAAAGAAATTAACACTAATGTAACACTTTTAATTCATAATTCAATTTGAACTTAGTTTTTTAACTAAAAAAACACTTTAAGGAAATAGGCATTGGAAATAACACTTCTCCTCTCCCTTTTTATCGTCGCCCTCTCCTATGGGGCAACCGCTTGTATGCTCACCTGTATGCCGTTGTTATCGCCGATTTTATTGGCAAACAGCGGTACACGTCAACAAAGCCTTCGGGTATTACTCCCTATCAGCCTGGGACGGATTAGCGGATATATTTTTCTCTCCCTCGTCGCCTATGCGGGTGCGAGTATGGTTAAATCGATTATCAGCGACACTACTCTCATAGGATACTTGCTCGGAAGTATTACGATCATCCTCGCGGGGCGGTTATGGTTTTCACTCAAAGCCTCCTCGTCGTGTTGCTCCACCTCGCCGCATACACCGCAAGGGCAAATTCCTCTGTTTATCACAGGAGCCCTTTTATCCATGTCCATTTGCGCCCCTGTCATCACCATGATGACACTTAGTGCCGCTGCTGATTCGCTCACGTGGGCGATAGCGTATGGTGTAGTATTTGGTCTTGGAGCGACACTTTTATGGTTTCTCTTTTTCTCAGTGATTCTCACACAGATACTCAAAGAGAGCCTGACCCACCTCTCCCGTTATCGAAATTTTCTCCAACA
>NZ_JBAQPS010000252.1:0-2828 GCF_049305995.1 Sulfuricurvum sp. | reverse complement strand
GAACATCGCCGATAACCATCCGATCCTCAAACTCCATATCGCCAAAAATACCAAAAAGCCTAAAATCATCGTGATCGACCCGCGTGCCTCAAAAACGGCGCAGATGGCCGATATCTTTATCCCTCTGAAACCCCGAACCGATCTGGCCCTCTTCAATGGACTTGCCTACATTGTACTCGAACAGGGGTGGGAAAACAGCGAATATCTCAAAGACAACGTCACCGGATTGGGCGATTTGCGTAAACATCTTCAAAACTACCCGCCACAGGAAGTTGCCAATATCACAGGCGTTGACGTCAAAACCCTCTACGAACTCGCCCGTCTGATCGCCGGCTCCCCTGCGACCCTCACCGCATGGACGATGGGGGTCAATCAATCCTACATGGGAACCGATACCGTCAGCGCCATTATCAACCTCCACCTCCTCACAGGACAAATCGGACGTCCCGGAGCGGCACCGTTTTCGATTACGGGACAATGCAACGCTATGGGAACGAGAGAGAGCGGCTTTACCTCCTCGCTTCCGGGATACCGCAACTACGGGGACGTAAAAGCGGCCGAGGAGTACGCCGACATCGTCAACGTTCCCCTTGAGCTCATCCCGACGTCGCGCGGCTACAAATACGGCGAAATCATCGAAGCGATCGAGCGCGACGAGATCAAAGCGCTGTGGGTCGTAGCGACCAATCCGCTCGTGAGTTTCGTCGATCAAACACGCCTCCGTGCCGCCCTCGCAAAACTAGAATTATTGGTAGTGCAGGATGCGTTTATGTCCGATACCGCAGAGCTTGCCGATGTCGTCTTCTCCGCCGCAACATGGGGAGAGAAAGAGGGAACCTACACCAACTCAGAGCGCCGATGCAACCGTGCGAACAAGGCTATCAACCCTCCGGGGCTGGCAAAAAGTGATTTTGATATTATCGTGGAGTTTTCAGGCTATTTTGATGGAGTACGAGAGATGCTTTTCCCCAACTGGCAAAGCGCAAGAGATGCGTTCGAGGAGTGGAAAAGGGTCACTCAGGGTCAGCTGTGTGATTATTCGGGAATGAGCTATGAGATGATGGAAAAACACGGTGGAATCCAATGGCCGTGCAACGAACAGTTTCCCCTCGGATCAGCGCGTCTGTACACCCCTGAAATCGGCTTTCGCACTTATGATGGCAAAGCCAAGCTGCTGCCGTTGGAATGGATACCGCTCCAAGAACCTACGGGTGAGCAGTTCCCCGTAATTCTCAATACGGGGAGAACCGTCGAGCAGTGGCACACCCGTACCAAAACGCGAGAGATCGCCATCCTCAACGATCTAGCCCCCGAAGCGTGGGTCGATATTAACCCTGCCGATGCGCTTGCATTAGAGGTTAAAAGCGGTGATCGTCTCTCCATCAGTTCACCGCGCGGTCGAGTCGATAATATCGTCATTCGGGTTACACAGACGGTGCGAGAGGGGAATGTGTTCGTCCCGTTTCATTTCAATACCCAGCTCATCAACACCCTCACCCCGAGTCTGTTTTGCCCCAAATCGGGAGAACCGAATTTTAAACAAACCGCCGTGCAGCTCCACTCGCAAAAAGTCCCCGAAGGGATCAAAATGAAATCACCCCAAATCAGCGGTGAAATCACCTTGCAAAAAAATACTACATTTTCAAAGAAATGCATAGAATTCCAGTATAATATCAATAGTTAACTATATTGCCCTAAAGTTAATTCTAATTAACTTTCAAATGGAGATTTCATGACTATTTTCGTCACCGGAGGAGCTGGTTATATTGGCTCTCATACATGTGTAGAACTACTACAAAACGGTCATAATGTAGTTGTCTATGACAACCTTTCAAACAGTTCAGTTGAAGCACTAAAGCGTGTTGAAACTATCACGGGAAAATTAATCACTTTTATCATTGGAGATATTCGAGATGAGTCTTCTTTGACACAAGCAATGCAAGGGTGTGATGCAGTAATCCATTTTGCGGGTTTAAAAGCGGTTGGTGAATCGGTAGCCAAACCGTTGGAATATTATGACAATAACGTTCAAGGAACACTCTGTCTACTCCGATCAATGCAAACCAATAGTATTAAAACCCTCGTATTTAGCTCATCAGCTACCGTATACGGAGATCCTGAATCTCTACCGCTTCGAGAAGATCATCCTCTTCGAACAACCAATCCGTATGGTCAAACAAAATTAGTAATTGAAGACATTTTACGCGATCTGTATCGTTCAGATAATACCTGGCAAATTATGATTTTACGTTACTTTAATCCAGTAGGAGCTCACGAAAGCGGATTAATAGGTGAAGATCCGCAAGATATCCCAAATAATCTTATGCCGTTTATTGCTCAAGTTGCTATTGGACGCCGTGAAAATCTCAATATTTTTGGGGAAAATTATCCAACCCATGATGGTACAGGGGTGCGAGATTATATTCATGTTGTTGATCTAGCTCACGGTCATCTTAAAGCACTTGAAGCATTAACATCTCCACAATGCACCGCGATCAACCTCGGAACCGGAATAGGATACAGTGTTTTGGATGTAGTAAACGCTTTTTCCAAAGCAAGTCAACAATCAATCCCGTATATAATTGCGCCGCGCCGAGAGGGAGATATTGCGGCATGTTATGCTGATCCGAGCAAGGCTAATACCGCAATAGGGTGGAGTGCTAAACGAAATTTAGATCAAATGTGCCATGATGCATGGAATTTTCAATCTAAAAATCCGACAGGCTATAAGTAAAAAAATCAACAATCTGAAACACCATAAGATTTAAATCCTATGGGTTCAGCAATACAAATTCTTCTACAACAATACCGGTATTACTCATCAAAAT
>NZ_JBAQPS010000251.1:0-2521 GCF_049305995.1 Sulfuricurvum sp. | reverse complement strand
CTTTGGCGTACCAAAATGAGATTAACCTCAGGAGCGGTAACGTAGGGATTGACGTTGTCCATCAGGTTATTGGTTTGAAGAGAGTCCATGAAAATAAGCTGGGAGAGGGCTTTGTCGTAGGCTGTTTTTTCCATCTCGGTGAGGTATTTGTAGTCTACCGCATCGCGGGTCATATCGACCTCTTTGGGGAACCATGTGTTGTTGAGCATCATCTCCCAAAGGTTATACGCCCATTGGTATTTGATATTGTTGAGCTCGAAAATACCGGTAGGATTGCCGCCGAAAATCTGGCGGTCGTTTACGTGTTCGTTTGAGGTTGGATTGTAAATTTGTTTACGCTTCATTTCGGCTATCCCTACTGTACAGATAAAGTAGATGATTATGTCGAAATATAGATTTAAGTAGGCTAAAAGTGAGGAATATAATGTTTTGTAAAATACTCTAAGCCCTTATTTAGGGATGAAGGCTTAGAGGGTGGATGAGGTATCCGTACTGATATTAACGTAAGTAGAGATATTTTGGGAGCGTTGAGTCTCTTTTGAAAGGGCTGTAAAATCTTGTACCGATAGGGCGGTAGGGGTGTAGCTTTGATCTTTTTGATACATGACCGATGATTTAATAAAAACCTCTTGCTGCTCTTGTTTTGATTTGGCATTAGTGATTTCAGTACTATTTTTTTCTTGTTGTTTTAGCTCTTCTTGGGAGCTTTTTGTTTGCTCTTTTAGCATGGCTGGATCAGGTCGTCCCACTTGAAGCGGTTGCGGATAAGGAGTTTGAAAAGTATATGAACTAATTTGCATTGTAAGCCTCCTATTTGAGTCTATCTTTTATAACTTTACCCCCAGAAAACAAAAAAAATGATTAAGATTTTGGATTATAAAGGATTAGGTTTATGCATCAGCTTTCTTGAAAAAACATTTGTGATACAATAATTTATTATGATTTGAGTGAATGATTTTTTTTAGGGAGTACATTATGATTAAGCCGACATTGAAATGGATCGGAGGAATAGTCGCTATTTATGCCGCTTTAGGCTTTTTAGCTCTCCCTTATGCTATCAAAAACAGTGTTCCTGATAAAGTCTCGGAGGCAACAAAAGGGGGAATTTTTTCCGTTGAATCGGCCTCCTTTAATCCCTTTACTTTTCATCTCACTTTGACAAATCTGAGCTTCAAAACACCTCAAAAACATGATCTGATCGCACTTAAAAGTTTCTCTCTTAATATTGATCCCCTTGCGTATTTGTGGAAGGGGGTGGTAATCAATGATGTTACGTTGAGTGAGCCTCATGTGAGTATTCATCGTGATAAAAATGGGGATTTCAATTTTAAATGGCTTACCGAATTGGGCGGCGATGAAGCGAGCGATGATACATCATCCGAACCGTTAAAGCTCATTATCAACCATTTCGGATTGAAAAACGGAACATTGAACTATCGTGATTACGCGGAAGGGAAAGCGTATACTCTCGATGTGGGACCTATCGGGTTTAATCTCGATAACATCGATTTACGCGATCTCTCCAGTGTGGATGGGAAAATGCGCCTTTATGCGACAATCAACGAGGGGGGATTTATCGATTTAAAAACAAAAATCGATGCTCTCTCGCCTCTCATGCTGGGGGGAAGTGTCACGTTTGATTCGGGGAAACTCTATACCCCATGGCGTTATTTCAAAGAAAAATTTCCGATCGAAGTAGCGGATGGTTCTGCCGCTTTTGGGTTTGATTATCGATTTAACAGTGCGGATGTGAACGCGACGGAGCTTACTAAGCTCCATTTTGAAATCGATAAGCTTCGTATTATCCCAAAAGATGAGGATAGAAATCTGCTGGCTCTTGGGACGTTACGTCTCAAAGAGGGAGCTGTTCAGCCGATGAAAAAGCGCTTTAGTGCCCGTTCTTTGGAACTCAACACTCTCAACCTCTCGGCACAGCGTTCGCATGAGGGGAAAATCGATTGGGTCAACTATCTCGAAGCGATCCAAAAAGCATTCCCAAAAGATGAAAATGAGACAGCGTCAGAGCCATGGAGCTTTGCGTTGGGGAGCGTGTCGGTTGAAAACGTAGGGGTGCAGTGGAGTGATAATGCTCCACGAGAGCCGTATAAAGCTGTGTTGAATAATTTGCGTCTGAATACAGGAGCTGTTTCGAGTGATGAAAAAACGCTTCTTAATCTCTCACTAGCAACCGATACTCTGCGGGTAACACGACAGAGGGATGAAGCGATTGCGATAGGGTTAACGGGAATCGGGGTTGAGGATATCGAAATTGACCGCGCGGGAAAATACGCATCGGTTCAAAAACTCTCCCTACTGAGTCCGAGTGTCGCGTTGAAACGGTTATCGGATGGATCGATTGATCTCTCTAGCTATGCTTATACTTCGTCGGCACCCGCTTCCTCATCCTCGGAGGCTCCGTGGGGATATCGAGTGGGTGAGATCGATGTGAGCAATGGGGCGGTTGCGTTTGTCGATGAGGTACCTAAACGGAATGTCTCGGTAAACCTCGATCAGCTGCATT
>NZ_JBAQPS010000250.1:0-6908 GCF_049305995.1 Sulfuricurvum sp. | reverse complement strand
GTTGTACTCCAAATACGATTCAACCTGAAATTTACCGAACAGTTCAAATAAGCCATCCGTCCGCTTGTATTCACGACCGAACTTTTTAGTCATCGATTGATGCGATAAAAAGCTGATATGCCCTGCCATCCGTCCGATTGCCATACCGCTTAGACCGTTTTCACGAATCGCTTCGGGGTCATAATAGCCGTTTTTAAATTCAGGATCTTTTAGAATCGCCTCTTGAGCTACTTTGTTAAATGCGATTGCCCACGGTTGGGTTGCTGCGGTCGTCGCCATTGCGATAATTTTTTTGGCAAAATTTGGGAAAAAGACACCAAAGGCCAACGCCTGCATCCCCCCCATCGATCCACCGATAATCGCATGAACTTGATGGATTCCCAAACGATCGAACAAAATCCGCTGTGCTTTGACCATATCGAGGATTGTAATAACCGGGAATTTATAACGGTAGGGTTCATTATAGGGATAACGAGGTGACATTGGTCCGGTTGAGCCGAAACAGCTTCCGAGTACATTGGTACAGATCACGAAAAATTTGTCGGTATTGACCGCTTTTCCCTGACCTATGAGTCCATCCCACCATCCGCTCTTGTTATCCCCATCATACGTCCCTGCCGCATGGTGAGAACCTGTAAGAGCATGACAAATTACGATCACATTATCTTTCGCTTCATTGAGCTCACCGTACGTCTCATAAATGATGTCATACGGTTCCAAAATACGACCACTCTCCAAATAGAGAGGGTTAGTAAAATGCTCACTCTTAATCTGCAAATTTAACATACGAGCCTTTACGCGTTCAATGCCTGAGTTAAATCATCGATCAAATCTGACGATGCTTCAAGCCCGATACTCAAACGGATAAGACCTGATGGTACACCACATGCCACCAACTCTTCTTGAGATAATTGCTGATGGGTCGTCGATGCCGGATGAGTGATAATCGATTTGCTATCTCCGATATTAACAACCAAAGAGAAAAGGTTTGTCGCATCCACGATTTTTTTCGCAGATTCGAAACTCTCTACCTCAAAACTGAGCAAGCCGCTTGACATACCGTTTTCAAAATAGCGTTGCGCATTGGTATAGTTACTGTTGCTTTTCAACCCCGGATAGTTCACTTTTTTGACCAACGGATGAGACTCTAAAAACTCTGCAACGGCTTGAGCGTTCCGTGAATGTTCTCTCATACGAAGAGAGAGCGTTTCAATCCCCTGAATAAAGAGCCAAGAGTTAAACGGTGATACAACGGCACCCAAATCGCGTAAAAGCGATAAGCGAGCACGAAGACAAAAAAGTGGCAACGGCACATCCACATAAACCAAACCGTGATAACTCTCATCGGCTTCGTTAAACTGAGGGTAACGTCCGTTTCCTTTGATAAAATCGACCAATCCGTTGCGTTC
The DNA here is from genome assembly GCF_049305995.1 of Sulfuricurvum sp. Classification (GTDB taxonomy): domain Bacteria; phylum Campylobacterota; class Campylobacteria; order Campylobacterales; family Sulfurimonadaceae; genus Sulfuricurvum. The sequence goes on along the minus strand of NZ_JBAQPS010000250.1, from coordinate 5,499 downwards.
AACCATTATCCCGCCAATGGCAAGACCTTGACCTGTCGTATATTTACTGGCACTGTGGACAACAACATCTACTCCATGTTCTAGTGGACGACAAAGAACCGGAGTGGCGACCGTATTATCAACGATCGTGAGGATACCGTGTTTTTTCGCAATAGCTGTAATAGCTGAAATGTCAGCCACATCGATACTCGGATTGGTCAACGTCTCGAAAAAGATCGCTTTGGTTTTATCATCGATCAACACTTCGATCTCACTCGGATTTTGTACATCAAAATAGCGCGCCTGAATCCCGAAACGTTTCAATGTATATGAGGCTTGGGTCAATGTTCCGCCGTAGAGCTGACGAGCGCAGATAATATTATCTCCCGCTTCCGCCGCATTGGCAATAGCGTAGAAAATCGCCGCCATTCCGCTCGAAGTCGCCAAACCTGCCGCGCCACCCTCTAAAGTCGCGAAACGTTTTTCAAAAACATCGGTGGTAGGGTTATTTAGGCGGGTATAGATATTCCCTAGCTCTTTGAGAGCAAATAGATTTGCCGCGTGTTCAACATCGCGAAATTCGTATGCCGTCGTTTGATAAATCGGAACTGCCATCGTACTTTGGGTATCTTTATCGTATCCCGCGTGTAGCGCTTCGGTTTGTAATTGCATTATATGTCCTTATTTTCTCCCGCATCCGAAAGATGTGGGTAGCTTTAGGGGGTTGTAGGGACATTTGTCCCTGCCACTTTTCGGGCTTTGCCCAAAAAGTGTGTCACATCATAATTTTTTTTATACGTGGTAATTCGGTGCTTCTTGAGTGATAATAACATCATGCACATGGGACTCTTTAAGCCCTGCACTGGTGATCTCTACGAATTCTGCCTTATCCCAGAACGCTTCGATGCTCTCAGAGCCGCAATATCCCATAGAAGAACGTAGACCGCCCATCATTTGATGCACTACCGCAGCAATACTTCCACGAAACGGTACACGCCCCTCGATCCCCTCAGGAACCAGTTTATCTGCTGCCGTACCTTCTTGGAAATAACGATCCGTTGAGCCTTTGGTCATAGCTCCGATCGAGCCCATACCGCGGTATGATTTATATTGACGCCCTTGATACATGATCGTATCGCCTGGGGATTCTTCAGTACCTGCAAGGAGTGATCCCGCCATAATAACGCTTGCACCAACGGCTAACGCTTTAGCGATGTCACCTGAATAGCGGATACCACCATCAGCGATGATCGGTACTCCGTGTTTGCGTCCCACTGCCGCACACTCATCGATAGCCGAAATTTGAGGAACACCCACACCTGCCACGATACGAGTTGTACAGATCGATCCCGGTCCGATACCGACTTTGACACCGTCAGCACCCGCTTCGATGAGTGCCAACGTCGCTTCTCCCGTCGCAACATTTCCGGCGATAATATCAACCACCATCTCTTTTTTGATCGCTTTAACGGTATCCAAAATCCCCTTGGAGTGACCGTGAGCCGAATCCAAAACCAAAACATCGACACCCGCATCAACAAGAGCGCGTGCACGATCCAACTGACCCACACCGATAGCCGCACCGACACGCAGACGACCGAAATCATCTTTGTTCGCATAAGGGTATTCGATACGCTTTTTAATATCTTTAATCGTAACAAGCCCTTTGAGCAACCCGTTATCATCGATAATCGGGAGTTTTTCGATCTTGTTAACGTGCATCATTTGCTCAGCTTCCGCCAAAGTGATCCCTGCTTTTGCCGTAATAAGAGGCATAGGAGTCATCGCATCGATTGCCAATTTAGACAAATCTTTTTCAAAACGCATATCACGGTTGGTCAAAATTCCAAGCAATTTATTATGAGTATCAACAACCGGAACACCTGAAATTTTAAATTCATTCATCAACGCTTCCGCATCTTCGAGTGTCGCATCAGGATGAACAAAAATCGGATCGATAATGATACCGCTTTCGGATTTTTTCACTTTTTTGATCTGTTTGACTTGGGTTTCAATATCCATATTTTTATGGATAATCCCGATCCCGCCCAAATGTGCCATAGCGATCGCCGCACGGTATTCGGTAACCGTGTCCATTGCGGCTGAAACCATCGGAATATTGAGGGGAATATTACGGGTTAACATCGTTTTTAAACTCACCTCTTTTGGGAGAACCTCAGAGTATTTCGGGATAAGTAATACATCTTCAAAAGTGAGGGCACGTTTACGTATATTCATGATAATTGTCCTTTGAGTTGAGTTTCGAGGCTAAGAGCCCCGTTAAAGAGTGTTTGCTCCGCATACGGAGCGGCAATGAGTTGAAGACCGACAGGCATACCGTTTGTCGCGGTATCAACGGGAATCGAAATCGCCGGAAGACCTGCGAGATTGACCGAAATAGTGTAAATATCGCTCAAATACATCTCAAGCGGATCACTAAGAGCACCGAACTCATACGCCGTGCGTGGAGCTACCGGAGTTAAAATAAGATCAACTTCTTCGAAAATCTTATTATACTCCTCTTGGATCAATGAGCGTACTTTTTGGGCTTTGACGTAATAAGCATCGTAATAACCTGATGAGAGGACAAAGTTACCGAGCATAATACGGCGTTGCACCTCGGCACCGAATCCACGCGAACGGGTTTGTAAAAAGGTGTCTTTGAGGTTTTCACCCTCTACACGATTACCGTATCGAATACCGTCGTATCGGGCAAGATTGGTCGTCGCTTCCGCCGTTGCGGTGATGTAATAGGCTGAAATATCGTATTTCGGATCCATTAAGCTTTTCTCGACAATGGTATGCCCTGCACTTTTCAGTACATCGATCGCTTTGGCATACGCTTTGCGGACATCCTCGGAAGCATCTTTGACATAATCGGGAATAATAGCGATGGTCAGCTTCACATTCGCATCGAGTTTATCACTCACCGTGCCGTCATTGCGTTCGCTACTCGTCGAATCTTTCAGATCGTGCCCTTGGATAATATCGTACAAAATCGCCGCATCTTCGACGTTTTGGGTCATCGGTCCGATTTGATCGAGAGAGCTTGCATACGCACCCAATCCGTAACGGCTAACACGTCCATAGGTCGGTTTCATCCCGACGATTCCGCAAAATGCTGCCGGTTGACGAATCGATCCACCCGTATCGCTACCCAATGCCGCAACCGCTAAACCTGCCGCAACTGCCGCAGCCGAACCGCCCGAGCTTCCTCCCGGAACACAGTTATGATTCAGTGGATTGAGGGTTTTACCGTAGCAGCTACTCTCAGTGGTTGAGCCCATCGCAAATTCGTCCATATTCGTACGACCAAACGGTGACATATTTGCGGACAAAAGCTTTTCGATAACGGTCGCATTGTAGGGAGCAATGTATCCTTTGAGAATATTCGATCCCGATGTGACCGACCAACCCGTGACTTGGATGTTGTCTTTGATCGCGATCGGGATCCCCTCACCGACATTGAGGACATCGATATAGGCATTGAGTTCAGGGTTTGCGGCAATCTTGGCTTTCAATTCCTCTTTGAGTGAACTGAGTTCTTCTTTTGAGAGCTTTAACGCCTCTTTAAGTGTTATCATACACTTTCCTTTCTACGTTTTGCATTTCTTACCATCATAATACCCAAAGCGATTACGATGAAAATAACCCCGACCGTTTCGGCTACAAAGCTCATCGGGACGGGTTGTGTGACATCGATCATTATGCAATAACCTGCGCACAACGCGGACACAACGACTGTTCGTCTTCGCTATGGTATTTCCAACAGCGAGGGCATTTGGCTTTGGAAGCGAGGGCGATATTAAAGGTATCACCCTCAATTTCGAATGTCCCTAAAATATCGTTAAGCTCACACGCACACCATTTTGAGATAACCAGATACTCTTCAATGTCTGCTTTTTTCATCGCTTTTGCAGACTCTGACTTCGTAGAGATAACGAGTTCAAGGGTATTTTTAATCACTTTCTCTTTCTTCAATCCATCCACGATCTCATTGAATTTTTCACGGATCACTTTCATCGTTGCGTCATCCCAATTACTCTCAACCGCTTCGATTGAGGCATAGGTCACATCGAAGATATCGTTAGCCTCTCCCTTTAAAATAGAGGGAGCATTCTCGAAAATCTCATCAGCGGTATAGGTCAAAATCGGAGCGATCAACCCAAGCATCGATTTAGCGATGATCGCCATTGCACTCTGTGTTGAGCGGCGTTCACTTGAGTTTGCACCGTCACAGTACATACGATCTTTAGTAATATCAATATAGACCCCGCTGAGATCATTAACGATGAAATAGTTCAGCCCGCTCATTCCATGAACGAAGTTGTACTCTCCGAACAAACGATGGGTTTCATCAAACACCTCTTTAGCTTTAGCAACAATCCATTTATCGATCTCACCCATTTCACTGTACGGGACAATTTTCTCGAGTCCATCGAGGTTCGCCAGCATAATACGGAAGGTATTACGTAGTTTTCGGTATTGATCCGCCGTTTGCTTAAGGATATTATCCGAGATTTTCAAATCCCCCTGATAATCGCTCATCGCAACCCATAGACGTAAAATCTCAGAGCCATACTCTTTCAAAACTTTTTCAGGAGCGACAACATTCCCTTTAGATTTAGACATCTTCTCACCCTTCTCATCGACGGTGAAACCGTGAGTCAAAAGAGCTTTGTACGGAGCGATATGTTCCACAGCCGTACTCAAGAAAAGTGAACTTTGGAACCATCCACGGTGCTGATCGCTACCTTCGATATACAAATCAGCCGGAAATTCTCCTGCATCGTAGTTACGCGATTTTAGTACCGCATTCCACGTCGAACCGCTATCAAACCAAACGTCGAGAATGTCGGAGACTTTTTCGAGTTCGTCCGCTTTGTACGGACATCCCGGATAGAGAAGCTCTTCGATGCTCATCGAGTACCACGCATCGGTGCTGTGCATCTCGAAAATCATCGCGATAAAGTTGAGAACTTTCTCATCCAAAATCACTTCTCCGGTCGCTTTGACACGGAAAAATGCGATAGGGACTCCCCAGTCACGCTGACGGGAAATACACCAATCAGGACGATTCTCGACCATTGAACCCAAACGATTACGTCCGCTCTCAGGATAAAATGCTGTTTTAGCTACTTCGGCTTGAGCGATTTCACGAAGGGTTTTCGTCTCACCCTCCGGAGTACCGTCCACGCTGATGAACCATTGTTTTGTCGCACGATAGATCAACGGCGTATGGCTTCTCCAGCAATGCGGATAGGAGTGACGAAATTTAGAGATTTTAAGCGCTTTGTCACCAAGCAATTCGATAATCGGTTCATTGCATTTAAAGATGTGTTTACCGACGAACTCTTCAGGATTTGGAAGAAGTTTTTCACGGACAACGGTGTTATCATAACAACCCGTCTCATCAACCGGCATCACCACTTCGAGGTTATAACGAAGCCCGATACGGTAGTCGTCTTCCCCATGACCCGGAGCGGTATGAACACATCCCGAACCATTCTCCATCAAAAC
>NZ_JBAQPS010000249.1:0-2370 GCF_049305995.1 Sulfuricurvum sp. | reverse complement strand
ATTTAAAAGTATTGCTTCACCAAGATAAAATTCTAAAAGATGGCATCTTGTGTATCGCATACCAAACAGAGGAAAATAGTTATCATGCTAGGAGCTTTGAAGATGCTTTTATTCATTTAAACAAAGCATTCATATCTACAAATAAAGATAGCTTTGGAGGATTGAAAAGTAGAAATCATTTTGATAATGCCACAAAAGATGCGTATGATTTAGCTGATGAATGTATTGACAAAAAATCAATTTTTGCAACTGATATTTTATATTATGGTGGTGAGCAGTTTGAACATTGGGGCACACCGGTATATATAAATGAGGGCTTATTATGGCTATCGAAGAAATAAAACAGCATATTCAAAATAAGAAAAATTTTCTGCTAAGTGGTGGTGCTGGAAGCGGTAAAACATATACACTCATGCAAGTTTTAGATTATGTATTTGAGCAAAACAAAGATGCTAAAGTAGCATGTATTACATATACGAATGTAGCAGTTAATGAGATTAAAGAAAGAAGCCCTTATTCAAATTTGACAGTATCAACTATACATGAGTTTTTATGGAGTCAGATTAAAAACTATCAAAAAGACTTGAAAAAAGCATTGATTGCATTGATAGAGAGCAGGGCAATCAATTATAGTGGAGAGGCAACACTATCTTTAGATTTTTTTAATGATAAAAAGATTGAGTACCAAGAATATAAAAAATTAGAAAATGGTGTAGTATCTCATGATGAAATAATCAAGCTGGCTCATTATATGTTTGAACATTATCTGATGCTAAATAGTATAGTCAAAGATAAATTTGACTTTATATTTGTTGATGAATACCAAGATACACAAAAAGAAGTAACAGATATATTTTTAAATTTTATGCAAATAGGCGAGAAGAAAAATATTTTAGGCTTTTTTGGTGATTCTATGCAATCAATTTATGATAGAAGAGTCGGAAATATTGATGAGTATATAACTCAAGGTGTAGTTGAAAGAGTTGTAAAAGCTGATAATAGGAGATGTTCTACGGAAGTTATTAGGCTTATAAATCAAATACGGAATGATGGCATCGTGCAAGAACCTGCAAATAATAATCAAGCAGGAAGTATAAAGTTTTTATATTCATCTAGCGAGATGAGTGTCAATGACATTAAGCAAAATATTGCTTTTGAAAATTGGTATTTGAGCGATACCAAAAATACTAAAGAGCTTTATCTCACGCACAAACTTATCGCAAATGAACAAGGTTTTAGAAGTTTACTCGATGTATTTTCGAATGATGATGTTACTAGTGATAAACCTAATAAATTTATTGCTTATTTACTCAGAATAGAAGAGCTGATATTTTTATATGAGAATGGATCTTTTAATGAATTTATCAAAAAAACTCACTTTAAAATGAGGAAGCTTTCAGATAAGCAAAGGTTAAAAGATGCAATTGAAAATTTAAAAAATATCGATGATAAGAATATTGAACAAATGATTGAGTTCGCCAATGAACTAAATCTGGTAAAAAAGGATGACAAATTTAATATCTATATTCGAGAACATGATGAAGAATTCAATAGCGCTAAATCGATAGCCTACAGAGAAATACAGAATTTATATATGTATAGACAAGAGTTATCACCCTATTCTACTCAACATGGTGTTAAAGGTGCGGAATTTGATAATGTCTTTGTAATATTAGACAATGGACGATGGAATCAATATAATTTTAAGTATTTGTTTGAAAATACAGCTGGAAAAGAAAGTGTAATCGAAAGAACAAGAAAAATTCTTTATGTTGCTTGCTCTAGGGCAAAAAATAATTTAATTGTGTATTTTCCACAGCCGACACAACAGGTTATAAATAAAGCAAATGAATGGTTTGGGGATGTAAATGTTATCGAAATATAAAATTAAAATTTTGGAAAATCGAGAAAAATGTGAGTCAGGAAGAGATACTGTAAAGTTAGTGAAGAATTGGATAACTTAATGGAAAATCGAACACAATTAAATTATTTAAAAGTTTTGGAAGCATTTAATACGTCGACTTTAAAAGAGATAGAAGAAAGATTTGGAAATAAATATTTTTTAAAAATTATAATAGGGTTATATCTCGTATTTGCGATCCTATCAATATGGCTATATATAGATGATAGTCAGTTTATTACAATTGGTATGGGTTTTGTAATATTTGGTTGGATTTTTTATCATTTACGATGTACTAATAATCAAGTAATATCAACGTTTGGAAAAGACAGTAAACATTTTGTGAGTCAAAATAAACTTTATTGGAGAGGTGCGAGAGCTTTATTATTTTTTGAGAAGTTAAAAAAAGAAAATATAGATTTTAAGACAGATGAGATAATAAAAATAATAGATAAAGAGTTAGAACTTAA
>NZ_JBAQPS010000248.1:0-3117 GCF_049305995.1 Sulfuricurvum sp. | reverse complement strand
TATAACCTCGATCCGAAGCTCAAAGAACTCGCTCTCACCTTTATGAACGACAAAGAGCGTGCGAGTGCCAACTTCGGTGAATTTATCCTCCGATGGTCGGGATTCTACGATATGGCAAAAAGCAAGGGGTTCAGTGAAGAAGAGTTTTCTCCCTATCTCTACGAAGTCCCTTCTCTAAAACTGTGGATACTGGAGCGGTTCGTAGGATCAAAAAAAGACGGATGGCGTAGTGAATACCATCTAAGCATGAACACCAACGGCGGCTACCATACCCAAACCTTCGGAAATGAAGCGTATATCACCGAACATTTCAATCTCCTCATGGAACGCTACGAGGCGATGTTCGCCATACAAGCCTATTATGGTGATGTGTTTAGCGATACCCACTATGACTATGCAAATAGTTTCGATTTTATAAATCAAAAATTCCAAAGAAAGGCAGCCTAAATGAAAAAGTTATTAACCCTAATATTCCTCCTGAGTGTCACAGTATTCGGAGCGAGTTTTGATTGTGCGAAAGCAACCAGTAAAGTGGAGAAGATGATTTGTGCTGATCCTGAGTTGTCGGCATTGGATGAAAATCTTTCGAAAGCATTTAAAGAGGCTCTAACAGTTACCGATGAGAAAGAACATTTAAAAGAAGAACAATACTATTGGTTGAAATACGATAGAAATACTTGCACTACTAAACAATGCTTAAATAGCTTACACCATTTGAGAATCACTCATTTGAACACAGCATGGTTGAATAAAGATACAGAACCTTCAGCGGCTACTATTTTTAAATTGATTCAATATTTTGATTGTAATACTACCAACACAAAAGAGTTTAAAGACCTTTGTATAGCCATGCAAAACCATCCTAAAACAGTTGAACTTATGCAACCTATTGCAATCGGTAATAATATCAACGAATCACAATTTAAAAAATATTTATCACAACTTAGTCCTGAGGAGAAAAATGCATTGGTATACAGTCTAATTCCAGATGACGATGATCTAATTAGTAAATATCAAAGTAAATATCTTCTTTTATCACAAAAAGAACTCAACCGTTTGATGAAAGAAGATAAAGCATATAAATCCACTGGTAAGCTGAAACTTTATTCTATCGACGAGCGTTATACAACAAATAAAACCCGTAAGGCTTATCTATTTTTTGCAGATGCCATGTTAAAACAAAAAGAAATCGATAGAAAAGTAAAGCTTTCTGGTCTTAGCCTTGCTCAAATAACGGTTATAAATCTCAATGAAGGAAATAAAGAATCAAGTTTTGATTGGAAAGAAAATATCAATGGCATGTTCAATGGAACTCGATATATAGGTAATATTGGTGTATTGATGCACAATGGTGAGAGTTTTTTGTTTGAATTAGATGAAAATAGCATTTATATTCATAGCTTAAGAGGTGGAAGAGCAGAAAGCTATATTCCTGATGTCGAACGAGTTTATAACACAACAGTTCAAATTGATTATAGAAAATAAAAGGAGAGATAACAATGGCAATAGTACCTCATAAAATCAGTAATTTCGACGATGAGTTTTTTAAAATCATTAAAAAAGCAGAGAGTTTCTCAGAAAAAGCTTATTATGATAATGGAGATACACCTACGATAGGCGTAGGATTTGCATTATTTGATAAAAAATCAAAAAGGCTTAATACAAATATCATTGCAGCTATGAAAAGAGCTGGTGTAGTGATTAGTGCATCTGATAAGCAGATCCTTGATGACATTGAAGTAGCATTTAAAGCTGGTAAACTTACTACGGTTGATACGCTGACTGATAAGCTTAATATCAGTATTAGTGAAGCTCAGGCAAAGGCAGTTTTTATTGAAATTAAAGAAGAATATGCTGACAGGGTTAAAAAGAAAATCGGTGAAAACTCATACAATAGTTTATTGGATTCCAAGGAATTAATAGCATTGATAGATATAGCATATAATGGAGTTATTGGCAGTAATCTTGCAAGTGCTGTGAAAAATGGTAATCGTGCTGAAGCATGGTTTCAAATGCGCTATATGTCAAATGGTGGAGAGAGTTATAAACTCTATGGGACTGGTATTGCAAATCGAAGAATCAGTGAGTCGAACGGATTTAGTCTTACTCAACCCAGTATGACCCAAGATGATTATAAACAGATAATGAGGATGTATACTCTTCATAAAGATAAAATTTATGAAGTTGAACACGATAATAGTATACCTTTAAAAAATAGTGATCCTGTAAAAAGTGAATATGAAAAAGATGGGTTAATAAACACTAAAATCTCCCCCGCTCGTGACTATCTAATCTCTCAATACGGCGAAGGCATAAATATCGATGGAGACGTACAAGTTGGTAAAGGACTTGCAAGTTATGCTTATTTAGAAAACAACAGTTACAGCGACACCCTCACCGGCACTTCCAAAAACGACTTAATCTTCGGAGAGCGAGGAGATGATTATATCGAGGGTGCTGGCGGTTCGGACGTAGCATACGGCGGAGATGGCAAAGACACTCTCATCGGCGGAGAGGGAATGGACACCCTCGATGGCGGTTCCGGTGATGATACCCTATTGGGATATTACGGTTTCGGACAAGATGATAGTGAACAAGATAAACTCTATGGCGGAATAGGAGACGATACCTATATCACAGGTCTAGGTGATATCATCTATGATGATGGCAATGTGGGGAGAGTCGTCTATAAAAACATCGATCTGAGTGGGGAGAAAACTCAGGTCAAAGGGGAAAGCTACTACGAAGATGCCAACTTCTACTATCAAGAAAACGGAAATATCCTATACGTCCGTACTAAATCAAGTACAAGCGGATTAGGGATTGAGATTCAAAACTGGAACGCTCAAACCAAAGAGGCATTAGGAATTAAACTTATTCCATCCGAAGAGGAAGGCGTCGGAGGAGAAGAGGATCCGGAAGAGCCAAACCCAAACCCCGATCCCGACCCCAAATACGTCACCGTAAGCGTCTCCAATGCTCAAGCCATCGAGAGTGCAGGGACGATCAGCTTTGTCGTTAGCCTCTCCGAAATACTCAGTGAAGATGTCTCTATCGACTTCATCACCCAAGACGGAACAGCTAATACAGGCAGTGACTATGTGCAGTACGGAAACT
>NZ_JBAQPS010000247.1:0-3002 GCF_049305995.1 Sulfuricurvum sp. | reverse complement strand
CAGCAAAACGCCCATAAAACAATCGAAAAGGTTGTAGCCAAAGCACGCTTCTGGCAGCTTCATATCCACACTGATCTCAACGCTCGACAGAAGAAAGTCCTAAATCGCCTTATAGATGCTGGCAAAGAAGGCTTCGAAGGCGGAATGAATGCTCGAAAATACGCTTCACTGTGTGATTGCAGTCGTGTTACCGCGAGCCGTGATTTGAGTGATCTATTGGATAAAGGGTGTGTCATCAGCCGTGGAGCCGGTGGACGAAGTACCGGTTATGATATTGATTGGGGATCAAAACGAGTTCTCAGACGCAACAGTTTTACGAAAATCACTCTCATGATCTGATAGAACGATACGATTCTGCGGATATGTCAGAGCTTCATCAATTACTTGCCAAACATATTCGACTTAATAGCAAAATCATTGATATCGGGTTTGGATCGGGGCATAACGTACTATATATTCCGTTTTCTCAGGGGATGCCTATTATAAATATTTAGTCTACTGAAGCATAAAAAAGAAAATTCATAAAATACTATATAAAGGTAGAATTAAAATAATCCTGCTACTATTTTATTACTACATATGGGTAGAATTAAATACAGGAGCTGAAATGTCTGAACGTATTACTAAAAATATGGCCAGAAATATTTACTTTGGCGGGGGACTTTTCGCGATTTTGGTTTTTACCGGACTAACTATAGATACCGTTAAACAAATTCCAAAGCTAAGCCATGATGACAAAATTACGGAGTCCGTTGCTCGGGGAAAAGTGGTATGGGAAGAGAACAATTGTGTCGGTTGCCATACGATCATGGGAGAGGGGGCGTATTATGCTCCGGAGCTTGGGAATGCATTTCCTCGTCTTGGGGCTAATGATGAAGCCGCGTTTAAAACGTATTTGGCAGGGTGGATGGCGGCACAGCCACTCGATACACCCGATAGACGAAAAATGCCGCAGTTTCATCTAACACCGGAACAAGTGAACAATCTTGCAGACTTTTTGATTTGGACCTCTCGTGTTAACAATCAAGAGTGGCCGCCCAACATTAAAGGATAAGGAAGATTATGAAATATTCATCTCAAATGGTCGCAAAACCATATTTTATTTTTGCACTCATTCTTCTGGCAGGGGAGATTGTTTTTGGTCTTAGTATGGGGGTTCAGTATTTGTACGGGGATTTTTTATTCCCTGCGATCCCTTTTAATGTTCTTCGGATGGTTCATACGAACTTGTTGATCGTTCTTTTATTATTCGGGTTTATGGGAGCTACCTATTACTTGATACCCGAAGAGAGTGAACGCGAACTATGGAGCCCGATGCTCGCTAAAATCACCTTTTGGGTATTTGCGGCGGCGGGTGTAGCTACGATTTTAGGTTATTTATTGGTTCCTTATGCCACGTTGGCGGAGTTAACCTACAATAATCTCTTGCCAACGATGGGGCGTGAGTTTTTAGAACAGCCGACGATTACAAAAATTGGGATTGTTTTGGTCGTACTCTCGTACATTCTTAATACAACGATGACAGTTATTAAAGGACGTAAGACGACCATATCGGTTATTTTGTTGACAGGTCTTTTTGGATTGGCATTTTTCTTTTTGTTTGCGTTTTATGTACCTGAAAATCTGGTCATGGATAAATTTTTCTGGTGGTTTGTGGTCCATTTGTGGGTTGAAGCGACATGGGAACTTATTCTAGGGGCTTTATTAGCGTTTGTTTTGATTAAAACGACGGGAGTTGACCGTGAACACATCGATAAATGGCTCTATTTAATTATTGCGATGACGTTGATTTCTGGACTTGCGGGAACAGGGCATCACTTCTTCTTTATCGGTACTCCCGGGTATTGGTTATGGATCGGATCGATTGCGTCTGCGGCAGAGCCTATTCCTTTTTTCTTGATGATTTTGTTTGCTTACAATATGGCAAAAAATCGTCGTATCCAGCATGATAATAAAATTGCATTGACATGGGCAAAAGGGACGGCCGTTGTAGGGTTTTTGGGAGCAGGTGTCTGGGGCTTTTTGCACACACTCGCGCCGATTAACTATTATACACACGGTACACAGTTGACCGCAGCGCATGGACATCTCGCCTTTTTCGGTGCGTATGTGATGATTTGTTTCACGTTGATTTCGTATGCAATGCCGATTCTTCGCGGTCGTCCTCATGGAAACGGACCGAAGGCTCAAAGTGTAGAACGCACTAGTTTTTGGATGATGGTGATCGGTATGATCGGTCTGACGTTGGCATTAACCGTTGCGGGTATCATGCAAATCGAAATGCAAAGACTTCGTGATGTTGCGGAGGCACTGGATTTCATGAGTGCACAAGAGGCGATTAGCACGGTGTATGGCGTTCGTTTAGCCTTTGGTGTGATGGTACTTTTGGGACTATTGACCTATTTTTACAGTTTCTTTGTGAAAGAAGAGCAAGTAGCCGCGTAATGGATGAAAAAGTTGGTAAATTTTGGGATCATTATGTCACGAAAAAAGCCTCTCGTCTTTTTAAAGACGAAGAGGTCATATTTGCGGACATTGCCAAAGGGTTAAAACTCTTTTATCACCTCTTAGGAGGTGAAAAAGGTAAAGAACTCCATATTACCGACAAACGCTCCATACAAACGTCACGAACACTTCTAGAGAAATTCTCAGGGACGGGTAAAACTTTTTTCCTTGCTTGGCAAGATGAAAAAGGGATTTATCTTCCTGCCTCTTTGGCGTATTTTCCCCTAAAAATACACAATGAGATGCACTATTACTGGCTGATCGCAATGCTCTCTACTGTCACGGTTAATACTCAAAATATCTCCTCTGAAAACATGAGAGTGAGTGATCTCCTGATCGAAAAATATCCCGGATTTCGTGAATTTTATACGTATAGCCATCACTATTTACGGGAATATTATCCTGAATTATCTGCGATTGAATCTTCTACCGAAGCCTCATCAGTAGATAATTATCCCAATCCGTTATGGATTTATCCATCCCTCTCTAGCTCCAAC
>NZ_JBAQPS010000246.1:0-2068 GCF_049305995.1 Sulfuricurvum sp. | reverse complement strand
TAAAGGAGCTATCCCCGTAACATCAGACGTTTTAAGAAGATAACTAATATCAATTCCATGTTTTTCACTCACCCAACTGCGGTAAAAGACATTTTTGAGTATGTCGGGATCGGTTACCGTAGTTGGAGAATAACCATACATGGGGCAATATGTCTCATCGCACATTGCATTTAAGAGCATCGTCCCCGTCATACCACCAGCAGAAGCACCGGAGATAACACGGATTTGGACATTATGGAGTGATTTACCGGGGTTTTCCTCGGCAAACTGTTTGCGTACTTTTTGATAATGCATCAAAGCTTCGAGGAGATAATCAACAACCCCCGCCGTATACGCTCCGGCTGAGATTGCACCTGCCATAACCAGAGCAATTTCGTAGGTATTTTTATTATCAGGCATCTCAACTCCCTCTATTTTATTTTCGTTTCAAAATAGATATGTGGACAAATGACAAAGTTTCTGTTTCATCCTTATCATTTTTTAATTTAACCATTGAAGATTTTGTATCAATATAAGGTGAAATAGCTTCCTTGCGGTCTTGTGAATCTCGCACTAAATAATACTCACCCCAAGTAAAATAATTTTGTCCATAAATACTCTGATTGTCATCAACCGTACCACGTTTTAAAAACTCAGTTTCATAGGTTAGAATCAAATCATCTTTTTTCAGATGTTGATATAAAGCATTTCCCATAACATTCAGCAATTGAGTGTATTGAGTATTCATAGCTGAAGCAATCTGCGTAATGCCTTTTGCGGCTTCGAGAAGTGGCTCAAAAATTTGGCGGTATGTTTCCATATCAGCTGAATCTATTTCTACTACTTCAAGTTTAAAATATATATCTCCTCCTTTATATCTATCTCTAAAAATAAGCTTATTAGACAAATTCAAGGGTTTGTCTGCTTTTCTACCATAATCGGCTAAATAAACTAATCTACGTTGAACTTGAACTGTGGTATTTTTGTCAGTATTGTTATAATCATTAATTCGCTCTTCTAATGTTAAAAATATGGCATATTTATTTTGTTTCCATTTAAAATATTCAAAAATTTGATTAAATTGCGCATTTTGCAACCGAATCTCATAAGTCTCATTCACATTTATGTCACAACTCAAATTTTTATCCTTTTCAAAAGGATTAATTAGTGTTTTATTGCTTTCATTTCTATCATCATAATAGATTTTAGTAACACCAGCATGATCATCATATCCTGATGAGGTGTTAGTTAATTCGTTATTTACACCAGCAAATAATTGCACCCCAAAATACATACTGTAAAGTACCATTATGTGAATAAACTTTTTCATCTCTTCCCCCTTTTACTTATTATCTCGAACACAACGAACATAACAAGAACTTTTACTTTCATATTGGCTATTGAAAGACATGTTAAATTGAATACCATCAATAGATGTCAAGAAATTACCACCTTGTTCATCTGAGTCAAGCAGCCAAGCAATACTCCTAAAGCTATTTTTGATTGGTACAATTGTTTCTAATTCTTCCGGTGTAGGGAGCCGCCAATTTGAATAACCTGCAAGAGTAAGATTTTTACAGTAACGATTTCCACCATCTCCTTGCCATACCTTTCCACCTTCAATTAGTTTATTTCTATTATATTTATCATCACTACTATAGAGTTGATCTTGCCACATAAGTTTCGTCTTTACATCCAAAATAACCTCATTATTTTTGTCAATTACGATGGTTGAAATAGAAAATCTTTCAGCTAGATTGTATCTCTCCAACGCCTCTTTATAAAACTTCGCTCCTTGTCCTTGGGAGAGATACTCATCAAACATCGCGAGCGCATCTTTATACCGACCCGTTTCGAGCAGTGATACACCGTAGTGATAGCTAAAAGTATCGGGGAGTTTTACCCCTAGTTTTTGCATCGCTTCGAGCTTTTCAACGGCGGTTTTATAATCCTTTGCTTCCATCGCTGTTTTAGCAGCTAGTCCCAGACGGTCGGCTTCTACCTGAGGGGGGAGGGCATAAAGTGTAGATGAGAGTGATAGAGCCAAAAGGCAGATGAGGGTTGTTTTAGTCATATTCATGAGGTATCC
>NZ_JBAQPS010000245.1:0-5120 GCF_049305995.1 Sulfuricurvum sp. | reverse complement strand
GTGCCGATGTAGATGACTCTCTCACTACTGTCGAGTCCTTGGAGTGAGGGGATAGGGCGGGAGCGGTAGGTGAGTTCGCTGTCGTAGTCGTCTTCGATGATGTAGCCGTCGTTCTCTTTTGCCCATGTGAGGAGTTTCAGACGGTTGGTGATGGGCATCGCCGCGCCTGTGGGGTACTGGTGCGAGGGGGTGATGTAGACTATGCGTGCATCGGACGCGGATAGCTCATCGATGAGGAGTCCGTTTTCATCGACCCCTATGGGGGTAATATCGTAGAGGCGGTGGGCGAAAACCTTTCGGGCGATATGGTAGCCGGGATGCTCGATAGCAAAATGGGTGTGGGTCGGGCGGAGAATATCTGCGATCATACTCATCGCGTCGATAAATGCCCCCGTCACGATAATGTGCGAAGCATCGCACCGCACGCCACGAAGTTCGGTCAAATACCGTGCTATTTCAGCTCTCAATCCAAATTCTCCCTGAGGATCGGAGTAGGCACCAAAATCGAGAGAGTCGTCTATGGCGCGATTATAGAGCCGTTTCCAGAGTTTGAGGGGAAAGACCTCTTTGGAGAGGCGGACGGGGTAAAAATTGTAGCGGTAACTGATGGCAGGGGTGTTGGCAGATTCTATTGTGGAAGGTTTCCCTAGCGGATTAAAATCGGCATCTGCGACGTAATAACCGCTTTTGGGACGGCTCTCGATGTAGCCTTCGGCGTAGAGTTGGCTATAGGCAGATTCGACGGTGTTTTTGCTGATGCGGTACTCTTGGGAGATTTTTCGAATCGAGGGGAGTTTGCTCCCGATAGTAAGAGTGGTCGTGATGTCGTATTTGAGTGCTTCGTAAAGCTGAATATGCAGAGGTATTTCGGAAGTTGCGTCGAGGAGATACATAAACTGACCTCATAGTTATTAAATATTTTGTCACTTGTTTAGAGTGCAGATTGGCGATATAGTATCACAAAATTTTAGAGGAAATCGATATGAGACGTGCAGAATTTGAAGTCACCGACCCGCAAGCAATCGAATCGGTATTAAGCGAATGTGAATACGGTGTGTTGTCGCTCATCAGTGACGGCGAGCCGTATGGTGTAGCGGTCAACTTCGCATATCGTCAGGGGGCAGTGTACTTTCACGGAAGCATTGAAGGGCGAAAGGTCGAAGCGATAGGGGATCGCGCGAAGGTGGCATTTTTAGTTGTAAAGCCTTATGCCTATATCCCGTCGTATTTTAGCGATACCAGTGCGGCATATCCCGCAACACAGTATTTTACCTCGGTGCATATCAGCGGTGAAGCGATAAGGGTGAAAGATGAACGCGAAAAAGCATTCGGATTGACTGCTCTGATGGAGAAAATGCAGCCTGAAGGGAAATATGAGCCGATCACAGCGGCAAACCCGATCTATACGAAAATGATGGAGTTAACAGGAGTCTATAAAATCGTACCGAACGTTATGAGCCTCAAAGTCAAAGTGGGGCAAAATTTACCGAAAGAGCGGTACGATACACTTATCAAACACATAGAAGAGCGAAATGGCTTTGCCGATAGTGCGACGATTCAGTTGATGCGACAATTTCAGAAACAAGCGGATGACAGATGAATAACGAAGAACAAACCATTAAAGAGAATATCAAAAGTACCTTTGACAATGTAGCCAAAAGCTATGATAGAAATCAGCAATTTATACTATCAGCCAAAAAAATGGTCGATTTGATCCATTCTGAAAACGATAATTTGAACATTTTAGATTTATCGACGGGGACAGGTCATATCGCGATAGAACTTGCCAAAAAGTTTCCAAAGGCAAATATTTATGGTGTCGATATTTCCGAGGAGATGCTCAATATAGCCCGATTAAAGACAAAAGAGCATGGGATAAACAACATCACCTACTTGGTTCAAGATGTGGAAAATCTGAATTTTGAAGACACAAAATTTGATTTCATTACGTGCGGATACGGGTTGTTTTTCTACCCAAATATGGAAAAAGTTGTTAGCGATATTTCTGAGCGATTGAGCGATGAGGGAAAATTTATTTTTTCAACCTTTACGGATCAAGCTTTTCAACCGTACTCCAAAATATTTTTAGAGCTGTTGGAACAAAATTACAATATCGCGCCACCGAAGCGGATAGAAAAAAGACAACTGACGACGCAAGATGAAATTGAAACGCTATGTGCTCACATCGAATATGATAGTTTGGAAATCCACGATATTGAAATTGTGTTTCCGATGGAGATTAATGAATGGTGGCAACTTCTCAACAGTACGGGATACAAGGGGTTATTAAATCAGTTGGAATCCAATTATTCTCAATTTGAAAAAGAATATATAGAGCATTTGCAATCAATTTCACAAGACAACTGTATCGATTTTAATGCGAATAGTTTGATTTCTATCGTGTCTAAAGTAGATTCATCCCGATAAAAGCCAATAAAAGGCACAATTTTTTATAGTAAAAAGGCAATATTATGACCGCATCAAACTTTAATCTCACAGACTATCTTGCACGTATCGGCTTTGATGGGGAAGTGCATCCCGATGTCGCAACACTCACTCAGCTAGTACAAAAGCAACTGCGAACTATCCCGTTTGAAAATACCGAAGTTCAGGCGGGACGAATCCCATCGATGGTTCCCGAAGATATAGTGGATAAAGTGCTGTTGCATGGGCGCGGAGGTTACTGCTACGAAATCAACGGCGTGTTTGCGATGGCACTCACTGCCATTGGATTCGAGTGGTATTTCGCGGGGGCGCGTCCGATGTTCTACCCAATGCGTCGACCGAAAACCCACATGGTGGTGATCGTCCGTGTAGATGGGAGAGATTATCTATGCGATACGGGATTCGGCGGATACGCTCTGCGCGCACCTATGGAAATCGTGGAGGGTGAAGCGGTGCAGGACGGTGATCGTTTCCGCATGGAACTGATCGATGGAGAATATGTCGTGAGTTCTCTCGTACAGGGGGAGTGGCAACGTCAATACGGCTTTGCCCTTCAACCGCAGGAGTGGATCGAGTTTAGTCTGGCTAATCACTTTAATGCCACCCATCCTGATACGATCTTTACCCAAAAGAAACTTGCGATCATGCAAACACCTAATGGGCGTAAAATTCTCGTGGATAATGAACTCAAACTTATCGAAGAGGGGAAACTGGAGCTATTGAAAGTCGAATATGAGAGTGCGTTAAAAGAGTATTTTGGGCTAAATCTTTTTGATAGTTAATTTAATGCAAAACTTTATAGATATTAAAAACAGCACCATCGATGACATCGACGAAATATTCAGACTCTATGCCATCGCTACCGATTTCCAAAAATCCAAGTTTTTCGTCCATTGGCCGGAGTTTAAACGGGAGTTGATTGAAACCGAGATAACGGAAAACCGACAATGGAAAATGATGATCGACGGACGTATAGCGTGTATCTGGGCGACAACATTTAGCGATCCGCAGATTTGGGGAGAACGAGACAGTGATCCAGCACTTTATATCCACCGTATCGCAAACAACCCTGATTTTAGAGGAAATAATTTCGTAGCACGTATTGTCGAATGGGCGGAACAATACGCACGTGAAAATGGCAAAGGCTACATTCGGATGGATACCATCGGCGAGAACAGAGGACTGATTGAGCATTATCAAAAATGCGGGTTTGAGTATCTTGGGTATCATAAACTGGATAATGTCGTGGGATTACCCGATCATTACGCATTGGCGGATGCGTGTTTATTTGAGAGAAAACTATTCGATGTCAAATTGTCATAATTTATTTTTTATTGATTCTACGCAGGTATGATTATTGAAAATAAATAAAGAGGATACGTCAATGAATCCATTTGCTACACACGGTGCATTTAGTTGGTTTGAGCTTTTAACGGGCAATGTCGAAGGGGCAAAAAAGTTTTACGGAGAGCTATTTGGATGGGAGTTCAAAAAAGCCGATAACGTCGATTTTGACTATCAAGTGGTATCACTGAATGGTCAAGAGATGGCAGGTATCATGGATATACAACATTGTGATGATGAAAAAATACCGCCGCATTGGGGCAATTACATAACCGTTACGGATATAAAAGCTACGTTAGAGAAGGCAAAAGAGCTCGGGGCAAACGTGATCGTTGAGATCACTCCGATACCGAAAGTCGGCGATTTTGCAATCATCCAAGACCCGCAAGGGGCGGTGATATCGATGATCGAATATAAGATGGCGTGTTAAGTAACGCAAAGGATTGGCAATGAACCTCGCAAAGCTCAAAGAAGCCGAAGCAAGTTTTTTCACCTTTTACCCCAAAGGGTTTGAAGACGAAGCACTACTACCGATCATAAAACGGCACAATACGGCAAAAATAGGTGAAAGTGTACAGGAGATGTTTGCACCTGAGAAATTTTCGCGTACCGAAGAGATAGGTGAAAGCTTTGCCAAAATTGTTTCTAAATCATCTCTCATTTCCCTCTTCGAAAAACCAAAAATACGAGATATGGTCAAGCAGATGAGTATGGAGCAGCAAGATATGTTTGCTATCGGATTGTATGAATTTTTGCACGCCGATCATGAGAAAGGATTTAAAATCCTCGTCGATGTGCTTAGCATCTACAAACTCGCAAAATGGTCTATCGTAACGTTGATTCCCTATTATTATGCACGGGATAAAGAATTTTTTATCAAACCGACCACGACCAAAGATATTATCAAATTTTTCGAGATAAGCGGTTTAGAATATAAGCCAAAACCGACTTATGAATTTTATATGCGCTATGTTCAGATACTTCAAGAGATGAAATCACACGTCTCTCCTTTGATCGGTGCTGATAATGCAGGGTTTACTGGTTTTTTGATGATGGCGATAAAGTGATTTCGGTAAAAAAGGAGTATCGAAGATGCAATTAGAATCAAATGTTTATCGGATTATAGGCATAGTACTTGTTGGAACACATTTACTATCCATACTATTTCATATCTCCATAGTATTTGGTATCGTTCCTTATGATATTGTATGGGGTGGACGGGTTCATAATCTTCAAGAATTGTATATTTTTGAGTCGATTTCATTGATGATGAATACTGTGGTATTGTTTTTTGTGTCGGTAAAAATAGGTATCATTACAGTCTCTATACC
>NZ_JBAQPS010000244.1:0-2650 GCF_049305995.1 Sulfuricurvum sp. | reverse complement strand
TTCGAATTGTAACCTTGGTGGAATCAAAGGTGTTAGTCTTAGCACTTTGACGCATGACTATTCACAAGCGGTTGAAAAAAACGGCTATGGAATGTTAACAGCAGTTGTTACAGGAATTGACCGTGAAAATAAAGTTGTTCACACCTCTAAAGGCGGTGTTGGTTATGATATCCTCGTTCTTGCTCCAGGGATCGACTATAACTACAAAGGGCAATTCCCAACATGGTCAGATGCAAAAATTGCAAAAGCTAAACGCGTTGCACCGGCAGCATTGGTACCAGGTGGTGAACACGTAGCACTTGATCGTTTGGTTAAAACATTAGATGAAGGTGATGTTGTTATCACGGTTCCTAAAGGAAAATATCGTTGTCCTCCAGCACCGTTTGAGCGTGCAAGTATGATCGCGAATCACATGAAAAAAGAGGGATTAAGCGGTAAAGTTATTATTCTTAATGAAACTGCTGAAATCGCAAAAGGTGCAGCGTTTAAAGAATCTTGGAAAGAACTAAATAACGGTATGGTTGAACACCGTGATAACTGCCGTATCGTAGATGTTGATTTTGATAAAAAAGAGATCACATACGAGCAAACAGCATTCAAAGATAAAGAAGATACCGTTGGTGTAAAAACTACACAAACAATCAAATACGGCATTTTCAATTTTATCCCTCACAATATGTCAAATCCGGTTATCGAGATGGCAGGTGTTGCCGTTACTCCAGATGGCTTCAAAAAAGTTAAAATGGCAACTAGCCCTGAAAAACCGGTATCGTTTGCGACAGCTACCGATAAAAATGTATTTGCAGTTGGTGACGTTGTCGGTCATGCGATTCCTCCAAGCGGTCAATCGGCTATTTGGTCAGGTAAAGAGTGTGCAAAAGAGATCGCTCATGTACTTCACGGTAAATCATACAGTGTTGCATCAGCGCTTCCATATAAAAGTGCAAACGTTTGTTATTCAATGGTCGGTGAAAATCCGGAAGAAGCAATCATGGTTAATCATGAATTTATGGTTGCAGGTCCGGTTATCGGTTCTAAAGGATCGGTTCCAAAAGATGAAGCAACTGGCAAATTCCGTACTAGCGGTCTTGCAAAAGCAACTCATGATTGGTACAAAGGCGCAATGCGCGATTTGTTCAATTAATTTGAACGCTAATGGGAGTAAAACCCCCATTAGCTACGTTAACACTGGGTTTACTTCAGCAGTAGGCTCAGTGCACGATTCTATTATTGTATTTCTACTTGGAATCTAAATCCAAAATCTGCTAAACTTATCTCTCAAAATCACACAATACGGATATTATCATGGACAGAAGAAATTTTTTAAAGGTAGTAGCTGCCGGTGCAACGGTTGTTGCAGTTAACCCTTCATTGATTCGCGGTACACTTTATGCGGATGACGGACGTTTATTTAAGGCGTATGAAAAAACTCAATTGGTAGATGCTGCGGGTAAACCTATTAAAGCGTCAGCTTTGCTAAAAGAGGTTACTTATATTTTTAATTATCCGTATGCGTCAACTCCTTGTATGTTGATCAACTTACCTAAGCCGACGTCACAAAATGTAGAATTAAAATCAGACAGTGCTGAAATGTATACTTGGAAAAGTGGTGTTGGTAAAGAGCGTACGATTGTTTCGTATGTAGCGATTTGTACCCATCAAATGACCCATCCGACGCCGAATGACAGCTTTATTGGATATGTTCCGACTACAGGTAAAACAATGGCGTATGATAAAAGCGGGGTTATTGTTTGTTCTTCCCACCTCTCTGCCTTTGATGCCGGTGCAGGAGCTAAAGTACTCGGTGGTGCTGCAACACAGCCTCTTAATGCTGTTGTGTTAGAACATGCGGCGGATGACACATTGTGGGCTGTCGGTATTTTAGGGCAAGATAAATTTCATGATTATTTCAAAAGTTTCCGTCCGGAGTTAAAAGAGTTTTACGGTGGACCGGCTGAGGCGAAGAAATTGGTCTCGATCTCGGCAAAAACCGTTAAGCTCACTGAATTTTCGAAAGAAATTATCCAATACTAAAAGGGGAATAGATGAAAAAAACTTTAGTAGCCCTAATGGCAGGAACACTATTGGTTGGTTCATTGGAAGCAGCCACACCTAATAAAAAAGATCCTAGATTGGAACTGATGCAGGATATGCGTACCATGTTGGACGCTATGGAGCAAATCCAACGCGGCGGTTTGTACAGCTCTACCGATGAGATGAAAGCCGGAGTTAAAAAACTTCAAGGAACGCTCAAATCACTGGAAAGTGAAGAGGTAAAAGTTATTTTGCCGAAAGACCAAGTGTATGCGTATAAGTTTGCACAAAAAACAGCACAAATGTTACGTATGTATTCGGATGATATGATTGTTTCGATTGAAGGGGGTAAAATGGACAATGCATTGGATGATTACACTCAATTACTCAAACAATGTACTTCGTGCCATATCCGTATTCGTAACTGGTAAAACCCTCTCTTTCTTATCGTCATCCCCGACTTGATCGGGGATCCATCTTAATTATTTTTTCATTATCCAACCATTTCTTTTTATTACGCCAATTCAAGTAGTAAGTGCAACACACGGTTAAGCTACAGAATAAGATTTCGTAATTGTAGCAAAGAACACTTCTGAAGGTGTTTTATATCCCAATA
>NZ_JBAQPS010000243.1:0-11578 GCF_049305995.1 Sulfuricurvum sp. | reverse complement strand
GGGTTGAAGTGGGAGATATTCGGGGCCGCAGGTAATCGAAAATGCCGAATCATTATCACTCAGTTCAATCTTTGCTTCGGAATAATCGCAATCGAAGCGGTAAAAGAATATCGGATCGAACACTCTCAAATCTGCCTTATAACCATTTTTGATGGTATTTATAAGCTGATTGGCTGATTCTAAAAAATCAATCTTTTCTAAAATTCTTAGCGCTTCTTCATCCGAATTTAAAAACCAAAACCCGACGGCTTTATAAAATAAGGAACGCTCATCGCGAGCATCACCTATCATCTCTATCCCTTTTTGCACATCGGCACTCATGACATACGCACACCCCTTTAATGCACCGATAGGAGCATTGAGGGCTACATAAACAAAATTTCCCTCAGCAAACGCTTGCTCGAACGTGTCATAGTTGATTTCAGGGGTTCTAATCATGCAACAAACATCTCACTCTCCATATCTTGGATGCAATCGATTTCAATCCAGCCACCACGAACCAACACCGCTTTAATCGGCATGATATGATCAATAATCATTTGTAAAAAACTGGTCATATACATTTGGTCGAACGTTTTGCCATCATAGATCGCATCTCGTGATAAAGAAGCGTAAAATTCTATGATTTCATCTAAAAGCTCTTTTTTAATTTTAATCAATCCCATATACTGACCTTGAATCTCATCATAGCTTCTCGGCTTTTTCCCAAGCTCCATGATATTTCCAATATCATCCAGTTTCATCGTTTCCGCATCTGATAGAGGATCGTCCATTCTGTGTTCCCATAATTTCAACCACGCTAAATCCACCGATGTAGATAGAGGAGATGATTCAGAAATCACCTTTTGTAAGACCGAATCGGTATAAATAATATCCGCGTAGGAAATAATCAGATCATCATCCATCCACTCTTTAGCACAGAAAAAAGTGCTGACCATATTTGTCGTTGCATAGGCTTTATTTTCAAAAAAAACGATTGTTTGATCTTTAAGATACTCTTTTAATACATCGATTTTATAACCCCCGACAATAGCGATATCCTTAATACCGCAACTGTGCATCGTCTCTAAAATGGTACTGATAATTGACTTTCCTTGATACTCAACCATGCATTTTGGTCTATCGTTTGTCAGAGGTCGGAGTCTTGTCCCCGCTCCTGCGGCTAAAATGATTGCTTTCATACGTTATGCTCCAAAAAAATGTTGTCACTCAACACATAAACTTCATGAAATGAGTGCCATCGAAGAGTACGTAACATCAGTTAATAATACCAATACATTGAAAGTTTAACCTCGTTATCGCTCAATCCAGTGATATTAAACTTATCAACGGTATGTTCAAACTCAACCAAAGTTCTAAATAATCCACTCTCCCTTGTTAGTTCATGAAACACCCCAAGCTTTTGTTCCAAAGCATTGGGGGTGAGCTGTGCTGTTGCGTTTTCATAATTTATATATCCATCAAGTGTCCGTGACGTAGGAATTGAAAAATCCATATTACCACTCACCACACGCATCGGAACTTCATAGCTGATTCCCGAGTTCTTATAATACACTTTTGCTTTTCCGCCAATGCCGTGAACATCAGATACGTCCGAGACAAGACTCCCTACAGCACTATCTGCTTTTCCGTATCCGTAGATCAACTGACCCTCAAATTTAAAATCATCCCCTGCCAATATTTTCTTAATATTAAGGTAATACGTATTTGAATTATCAATCCCAAGAGCACCCGTTGCTGTCGTTCCAAAAAGATCATGCGTATAAGTACCAACAACACTTAAGCTTTTGTCAAACTGCCATCCGATTACCCCATCATTGGTAAGCGTATTCACCCCTACAATCAGATTACCAATATGAGTATTCGCAAATTCATCAAAATCGATTGAATTAGTTTGCGTTCCAGCAACAGCCCTAGTCATATTGACTTTGAAATCGCGTTGATAGCTGTCTAGTACAATGGTGTTATCTAAAAATTCAAAATTTTGGAGTGCCATACCCATAGAAGAACCCGTTGACATTCGAGTATTAGCCAGTGGTGTACTTGTCGTATTTACAATGGCAGCTGCTCCGGTGACTTTTGAGGAACCGGCAGTCGGAATACCAGTCGATCCAACCGGAGCAAACGCACGATTAAGATTGAGCTTTCCATTTCCATAAATATCATCGACTCCAGCAACTCCCAGATCATCCGCAGTTGCGAAAAGAATATTAGCCATTGCCCGACCACTCAACGCTGGCCATTTTTGATACATCAGTGCCATTGCCCCTGATACAATAGGAGCGGCAAAGCTTGTTCCGCTTCCCGCTCCTACAATATTACCCCAAATACCATAATTAGCACTTCCAGGAGCCAAAATATAGTTGCTCTTAGTGATACCCGCACGATTGGAAAAAGAGGCGATATCACTTCCATCTGAATTAAGAGCACCTACAACAATCCACGCTCCGTTTTGATTAAGCATATTGGCACTCGCCATACTCGCTTCCCATGGAAGAGCTGCCGGACGAAGACATTGCGTAATATCCGCGCAACTCTTACTCTCATTTCCGGCAGCGGAGACAAAAGAAACATTTGCTGCTTGCGCTGTAACATAATTAGCTATATTAGAGTATCCGCCTAAATTAGAATAAGTACCAAAACTCTGATTAACCACCTTAACATTTTGAGATTGCGCATACGCCACACCCTGAAGAACTGCATCTAGAGAAATAAAACTACCGCCTGCTTTAATCGAAAGCAAGGTTGCATTGTAGGCAACACCATGCATACCAATGTCGTTTTTAGCAGCACCCACTTGGGATAAGACAAAGGTTCCGTGACCATTTGCATCCGCTCCCGCCATCGATGTCACTGTGATGTTGATATTCCCGGTGCTATCATTCGTTGAAGCACTTGCATAGGTATACCCAGACCCTCCATTGGTTACAAGAATCGCTTTAATCTTCCCATCCGTTCCAAGAAGTGCCTTGGCTGTCGCTCCACTCCCATCTCCCGTGATTGTGACCACAGGTGCAGTAGCATACACCTGATCTGCATTGTTCATCGTATAATTAACCCAAGCAACTTGATCCCCGGTAAAATTATTCCAATCTAGCGACCAACCAGCAACACCATTAAAAGTATCATTCACATTTCCAGTGTAGGTTGCAAGCAGATTGGGTTCTATTATGTTTGAGCGACTGAGATTGGTAATCAAATCCGGATGTGTAGCATCTACCCCTGTATCAATAACGGCTACCTTGACACCAACCCCTGTATAGCCAGCGTCGTATGACGTTTGAGCACCGACAAGTCCTAATGCAGGATTTGTATTATATTCAATCTGAGCGGCTGTAAGAGAAGGCGTTAAAGGGGCTGGTTGCGCAGGGGCGGACGGACCACCTCCTCCACCACCACCGCCACCAAGACATCCCGTAAACAATAGAGCAAAAGGTACCGAGATAGCAGCTTTTATGCTTGTTTCGAAGTTGGTTTTCATACTTTATGCTCCAAAAAAATTTCGTATACAATCTTTATCCGATTCATAAAACGGCTTCTCTCTCTCAGGATGCCACATCATACCGACAATAGAAAGTGTAGCATGTTCAATTGCCTCTATCGAACCGTCTAAACTTCGGGCAATAACACGCATCACTCCGCTCTCACTCAATGCATAGTCATGATAACTATTACGTTCCCCACCGATCAAACCAAATCGACTCTCCGTAACAAATATTTCATGTCTGCACCGCACATGCTCTTTTATTGGATTGACTTTGCCTCCAAAAAACTCCCCCAACAGTTCCATTCCTCTGCAAATACCTAAAATAGGTATCTCATTTGCTACAGCAAACTCCACTAGCGAGCGTTCATATTGATCTCTGATTTGATTCTCGCTCGAAGGGTTTACAGAGCTTAAATCATTACCGCCGCTCAATATAATTCCCGATAGTGATAACGTTCGTAAAAACTCTATACTTGTATCCATGTACGAAAAAACAACCAAATTTATATTCAATTCTTTGCACAGTTCAAACCAATTCATATCTAAAGCCGTGCGCATCTCACCGCTGTTGCTGTCTCTATAAATTCTAGGCGTTATTATGATTGTTTTCACGAAATCACCCTGCATACCCTAGATGCCGCATCCAGTTCAATCACTTTGGCTTTGGAATAGTTTGAAAATAGTTTTTCTCCGGCTCCGATAATCGCCGGAATCCCAGATTCTGCACACCGAATAGCCATATGTGAATTAGCTCCACCATAACAAGTAATCAATCCGGCTATCCCTTTGGTCAATAAAAAATCATACCCTGGATCTGCGTTTTCTATGCAGACAATTTTTTCTTTTACATTATCATTCCACATAGTCACTTCGGCTATTACCGATTTCAAAGTTATGAAGTTGGGTTCCCCCTCCTCAAGAGAGTAGTGATATATATCCTCTGAAGTTACCAATAACGAGGGAAATTTTACCGCTTGCGTAAAGAGATACTCATTTTTATTTCTTTGTATCTCTTTATCAAATATATTTGCAACATCCGATGCCTCTACCGAAGAGTAAAGTCTCATAATCTCTCCGATGGATAAATGTGCCATATCGCCTCGACTGATACCGAGTCGTGCTCCGTATTCCTCTATATATACTAGAACTTGACTAAGACTTTTGGTAAAAACCAATTTTGCATATTCCCTAGCCTCTATTGCCTCTCTTATAAAATTCGTCAATTCATCAAAATTTATCTCAAGATTATTTTCCAAAAGCAATGACGAAATCATCTCTTTTTGCAATGCTTTCCATTCAAAATCAATGCTTTTGTAATCATAGGGCTTAGTGTTAAAATAGGTATCAAAAGCCTCAGCATAAGTCAAAGAATTTATATCGTACGTGCCGGGTCTCAAATGTCCGTATTCCGATAGAAAATCATCTTTTGAGATTTTATCCTCAAAAACGCTCATCAGATCGGTACTCAGCTTCTTGGAAACCGTATTAAGCGAGTATAGAAAATCTTGCTTTTGATTTGCGCTAAAGATACCCAGAGCCACAAATAAATCCAGAAACTGCGTTGCCATAAAAGCAGCCCGTGCTATACCGGCAAACGGCAATGTCCCGTATCGTTTACACTCCTCTATGAGCCAATAAATTTTATCCACAAGCGATAAATGCGAATCAACGATTGCCTGATATCTCTTCTTTAATTGTTCGATTTTTGCAATGTCTTTTTTATACAACCCGCCATCTTGTTTGATGACATTGTTAGTCAGATACAAAAGCGAAGATTCTATCTGTTTGAGTTCATCCTCATTGAAAAAATAGCCTCTTAACTTTTGGAGTCTCGATGGTAAATCAAGGGTATAACACGAAAATAGAATCTCAAACTCAACCTTATCATGAAAATGAGGAGAGTCTTCCAATCTATCCAGATAATAATCAATCAGTTTGCCTGCAATCTCTTCATCCAACTCTTTGGGGACAAAAGAGTTAAATGAAACTCTCACATCAATATATGGAACCCCTAAAAAATCCACCAACAAAGGATGAGATCTTAAATTCCTATACCCGAAATTATCACGCTGATACGCCCAAACCGAATCGGTTACCAACTCTTTATAGAGGGATAATGCCAGTTTTTTAGGTTTAATCCCTATGATTTCAGCTGGATTCCAATCGGGCATAACCCCATATATCACCCTTGAACCCAAAAGTGCCGGATGAGACATCGATAGTTTTTGAATTTTTTTAGATACTTTATGCAAAGCATCGCGCAGATCAATACCAGAGAAGTCCAACACAGTTTTTGACGTCAACGCTCTTACTTGTAAGAGATACAGTTCATTATCTACAAATGCAAACTCTATATCCAATGCAGGATTATCCAAAATAGACTCAAGCTCTTTTGCCATACAAATAAGTGCTTTATGGTACCTATTCTCCAAATTAGATTCACAATATTTAAAATATACAAATGTTTTTAGAGTATTCTTATGTCCTGCGGTAACACCATCGGTACTTCCTGAAAAATCCATATTGGCTATGACGTAAGGGGCAAAAGTATCGGGATCTGAAGTAAACAAAACTCCACTGCAACTGACATCTGAAAGCATCGGTTGTACGAAAAATTCACTTTGTGCTTCGAAGAGACCATAAGAGTTTATCACACGTTGTATAGCCGATACACATTCAGCCCTATTGTTGGCATCAATATCCAGAATACTAAGAAAATGTCCTGCATACGACGTATCCTTTCCATCCTCTTCTTTAGCACTGGAACGTACAATAATTTTGTCAAAAGTATTTGCTATGGTTTGAAGAACGTTCTCTTGATTCTCCAAAAATTCTTCTATCGTAAAGCACAATTGCGGCAATATACGACAACTCAGCAATTTGCCCTCTAATTGTGCTAATGTTTTTGCTTTTGAAAGAAACTTCATCTTGTTTTTTGAACCGTCCAAGCTCTTATCTTATAGGGTGTTTCTATATATTCGAGACCGCTAATCTCACTTTCTATCATATCAAGAATTTTTTGCCATCTCTCTTTTCCAGCCTGCGCTTGAATATCATTCACAGAATGCCATACTCCCATATAACGTTCTATAGACATCACCTCCACATGATCACACTCCATAAAAACACATTCTTTGAAATCTCCGGTAGATGTTAGAATATACTCCCACTCTTTTGTATTTTGCGCTCCAGAGGAAACTCTGTTTAGTTCCGGAACAATTTTTTTTATCTGTTCTTCTATATTTAGGTGAAAGGGGGATCTTTGAATATTTCTAGGGTTCCAGATGGCGGTAAAATAGCCATCAGGTTTTATAATTCTTGCTAATTCCGGTAAAGATTTTTGTGGATCAGTCCAATGAAAAGAAGATGCCATACAGGCCCAGTCAAACATATTGGTCGGCAATTTTGTATCTTCTGCACTACCATGCAGCCATTCAATCTCATCTTCTTGGGTATATATTGCCCCTTCGGAACGCATAGCATCATTCGGCTCAACGGCAGAAACCTTTAGCCCTATTTCAGCCAACATTTTTGTAAACTTCCCTGTACCCGCCCCTATATCCGCCACTCTTACCGTATTATTTAATTTTAAATCCATAATTTTTAATAACTTTTGAATTAAAAACTCACTATATGCCGGTCTATTGATATAATATTTCGCCAACTGTGTAAAATCGCCCTGTTTCATCATTCACCCTTTATCAAACTATAAATCTTCTCTACATTTAATGTCATATCTGCTATTTTAGTATTATTAATGATCAAATTAGCCTTATCCGGTTTATCGTATGGCAAATTTACCCCAACGACATCCGTCCGTTCTCCTTTGATAGCCTGAGTATACAACCCTTTTTGATCTCTTCGAATCAATTCATCTCTGTCGCATTCAATAAATATTTCCATATAGTTTTCAATTTTTTTTCTGTTTAATTCATGGATCTCTTTATAGAGGGACATTGTTGCACACACAACATGTATATTTTGAGAGACTAAAAACCGACACATTCGATGTATTCTATAGGCATTTTCTAATCTATCTTTTGGATTATGCCCAAGATCATTGCCCAAGATCTCTCTAAAACTATCACCGTCTAAAAAAACGATATTTTTATACGTTAACTTGAGCTTTAAATAAAGGGCATTTCCTATCGTTGTTTTACCGCTGCCGGAGAGACCCGTTATCCAAATCAGCCAACTGTTTTTATTTAGCATGTTTGAGCCTTATCAAAAAATGGCTTCAACGAAATACTCCATCGTCGCAGACAAGATACCGCGGCTTGCTGTATCGGATAATCATCCTCAAATCGTAAATTCATAGCAATAAAAGTATTTAGTGCCGCTCTTGCCTCATCTGAAGTTTTATCCTCAAAAATATTTTCAACATAATAGAGTGCTTCTAAAATCATAGCGATTCTCAACGCTACTTTTGTGCTCATATTCTCAATTTGATATAGGGTATGAACCTCTTCGCGTGTAATATCTATTCCGGATTGAAAACGATCCAGTATTTTTACAACTATTTCGTTTACTTCCTCCGGTAGTTTATCCGCAATAATGGATCGGGAATCTGCCTTGATATATGTATCTATCAAATGCGATACATGTGCTTCACCCTCATCCAAAAGCCCAAACGATATTTTTCCAACCTCCGTTATACCTAAGAGCAACTCTTCCGAATACGTTTGCTTCCATTCATCCACTTTACCTTTGCGTGCCGTTAAAAAAGTCTCTTTCGTCGCTTTTTGCATTTCATCCATTGCCCGTTTAGCATTTTCAAAGCTCGAATGTTCAACAGCTTTTTCCACCTCTTGGGTTGTGCGATCAATCTCTAAATATTTCAAAATTTCTTGCACTGTCTTGACTGGAATTATTTTTGTATTTTTAAAATCAATTATTTTAACTGGCATAAATCGACTCATCGTCATCCAAAAAAAGACGAAAAAAGTAAAAGTTTCAAAAGGCGGTAATTCAAAAAGACCGGGAAAATGATCCGGCCATACATCCTGACGTTTTAAATAGACGTCAAAGGTATAATGTTCTTTATAGTTCCTACAATACATTGAGTATATAGCATCACGCGGATCACGTATAAATAAAATAGTCTTTTTATGTCCTTGATTGACAAAATCCAATCGATGTTCCCAAAACACTTCTATATTAGCTTCAAAAATAAACTTCTCCTGACGATGTAAAATCGGAAGATGCCATTTCAAATGGTTCAATGCATCAGGTTCTATTAGAGTCAAGTCATTTTCGAAAGACCAATGATTTTGCCCAAACCCTACATTTGTCGTCTTAATATCAAGTTCCAATAAAACATTGACCAACCAAGCGACGCCGCATGAAAAGGGGGGGGAAACAATTTGATAAGATGCGGTTTCTTGCCCATCAAAATGATTTTTAATCTCTTGTATGACCATCTTACTTAACCGTTACTGCTATGATTATCTTGCAACTGTTCAACATGCCTTTTAGCCGCCCATTTTGCGTATTCACCAAACTGCACCCCTGCATTAAATAGTGCATCACATATTTTCTGATATCGTTCCAATCGAATATGATGATCGATGTATGGGGTTTCACTGTACCATAAATCTGCCGGAATCATTTTGGGGTATTTGGCGTAAAGATTCTCTTTCTCACCTCTAAAGTGTATACCAAACAGTTCCGGATTTTCATAATAGAGACTCCCCGCCGCAAGCATTAACGTATTTATATTTTCCATCATATCAATATAAGGCTTATTTTCTATGACAAATGCAATCGATTCATTGACATCTTCATCCGTTTCACCGGGTACTCCAATAACCATATTAGTAGTAACGCGAATCCCTGAAGCATGAGCATCTCGTAAATTTTGTGTCACCGTTTTCTTTGGATACCCTTTTTTCTGAAGCCTTAGCGTATTTTTAGACCATCCGTCTACACCGAATCGTAAATGGACAAAACCACCGGCTCTGAGCAACTGGAAATACTCTAATGTACTCTCCGGATGAATACGAAGCTGCCCTACAAGTCTGATTTTTAAATCTCTATTAATAATTTCTTTGCATATATTGCCCAATGCTGTAGGGTCACCATTGAGATCACTTTCGTTAAAGTGAAATAAATCACACCCCTCGTTATAGAGCCATTCAAATTGATCTGCCATGTATAGTGCCGAGTTGTTACGCCAACTAAAGCACTCTGCACAAAAAGTACATTTTGACCATCGGCACCCTCTGGAAGCGGCGATTGGCATTAGTTGATAGCCATTGTAGTTTCGATAGATACTCACCCCATACCATTGGTATTTTGGGAAATCAATCTCATCCAAATTCAATATTAACGGCGCAGGAGTCCATATAAAGTGTTCATCATCATAGCGAGAAACTACTCCTGCCACATTTTTAGGCTCTCCCCTGCTTAAGATACTTTTTACGATATCGGGCATAGTCATATCGGCTTCGCCTACAAAAACATAGTCATAACACCCTTCATCCATAACACTCTTAGCCAACGTATGATTAGCACTGTCATAGCCGCCGGCCAAAACCATAATTTCCGGCCTGAGGGCTTTGACTCTGGTAAATATTTCATGAGCCATCAGTCGATTGGTTTGATGAAGCGATATCCCAACTATTTTTGGATTTGATGCTATCAGTTTGTGAATTATCTCTTCTATTTCATCTCTAAAATACTCTATAAATTCCGGTTTTTCCCACTCATCCGCACTTTCCATATCCCAAGGGTCTTCCTTGATCTTATACCCTTGTTTGGTAGCTAAACATTCCATCCCATCCATAATACGCTTAGTATGGAATCGATGATAAAAAACAATATCAAAATCGGCTGTTTGATGTTTGATATCTAACGTTGATAATAAATTGTGAACATACCCCAACCCATTCGGAGCCATAGCCATATAACGAGCAGGTAAATCAAGAAGTAAAAAATCCAAATTTTGTTCAAATGATATACGTGGAATAACGATAGGATAAATCACATTTTGGTCATAAACCTGCCACACTCTTTTCGGTAGACTTCTCCAATGTTCATTCTCCAATATACTTAGAGTTACGGCATTAGGATATTCTTCCATCAATGCTTGTATCCGTAAAAATTCGGTTTCAAGTATTAAAACCGTCTTCTTCTCATCACCATCAAATAAATCGGTAAGTCTCGGTTCTAACGATTCTAAATAGACTTTTAATTCTTGGTTCCCAACCACATGCATTTTTTGGTGTTTTAATATATCGGCAAGCATGGATGCTAATCGAATGTCATCATCACTTCCATCATGTGAAAATGCTCTGTGTATACAGAAGCGGACACTTTTTCCTGCCGGAACATAAACGTCTTCATATACCTCTTCTATCCGCTTTCTCAATGCTTTTTGAGAGAGTCCGTCCAAATCAAAATCATACAAACTTTTCAATGTCTCAATGTGTATATTTTTACCGCTTTTTTGAATATTATTGATGAGTTTTTCGACTAAACCGGTTTGGTGTATACACACAAAAACAGCTTCTATATCACTCGGAAGTTCGTGTAAAGATATCACTTTTTTACCGTGAATTATCGTGCCCCATAACGCTTCTTTATCATCTACGATGATCTCTATTGCATCCATAAATTCGGGAGAATGGCGTAAAAAATAGTTTAACAACTGACCAGCTCCGTAGAGGGCTACTTTTTTATAGTTTTTGAGATGCCGTTCAATCGCTTTTATAGCAATACCATCATCTCCTCTGGTATCAAAAGTAAAAACACCTTCATAAACAAAAGCTAACTCTTTTTTTATATCATCCTCTAGCATAGTTCCCTCGCAAATAATGATTTTTCATATGGATTTGCTTCTAAAAATCCTAAATGTCTTCCATCTCTATGAAAATATCTTCCATTGGGTCCATCTTCTCCGTGTGATAACAATGCCAACGTCATGGCACAAACCGTGTACGGGCTATGGGGGCTTTGCGTATTCATTTCGGTTTGAGCTTCCCACGGGTCTAAAATATTAAACTGTACCTCAACTGATGGGTAATTCTGAGCATATTCCGCAGCCATAGAACCACATGCTGCATTAAGGGTCGCTTTTGAAAGATTATAGAG
>NZ_JBAQPS010000242.1:0-5374 GCF_049305995.1 Sulfuricurvum sp. | reverse complement strand
TTATGATTCTCAGTAAAAGCTGAGAATCATAGTCATCTTTCCTCTATAAAATAGTAAAAACAAAGGGTGGTTTATTTTATGTTCAAACCTTCACTTTTCTCGATAATCCTTTTTTTGTATCTTAATTGTTATGTTTTCGCAACCGAAAATGAGAAAATTATTGTGTCTGATCAAAATGTATCAAATTCAATAGAAGCACAAAATGATTCAGAAGTAATTCGTAAGATAAAAGATTTTTTTGGTGGGATTATTGATGATGGAATGGAATTTGTGGTTGACAATAAACTAATTGATAAAAATTAATTCTTTATTTAAGATTTATACAATAGACTGTTTTCATAATCCATTCTGCAATCTCTCTTTTATCCATTTTCCCTCTAAAGCAATTTTCGAATCCCTTAAGGGATTATGAAAGAAGTCTGTTCTATTTTTCTTGTATAATCATAAGAATAATTAAGTATCTAAAATTTATTTTCTCGAATACATAACTTACTGAAACTTAAACCGCACAAGTGCAGTAACTAAGCGATACTAGGAAAGGAGGAAAATTATGTTTTCCAAAAGAAGTATAAGACGACGCTTTCTTTTTCAACTCATTGTCGCTTCGGCGGCATTGGTTATCCTTTTCTCCTCTTTTTTATTCCTTTTTATCAAACAATCCATTTACGACGAAAAACAAGCTGAATTGATCGGTTACGCCGAAAATATCGCTTCGTATAAATCGCTATTATCAACCCAACAAAGCAATACCGATACTATGATGGGGCTTAACGTCGAGCTTATTACCCTCACTGCGAATGAAGAGCATCTCGATTTTTATGAGACTACCCACAAAGATAAAACAACCACTTTGACACTTGTCTATCCGTTTGATTTTGAACACTCATCGTATTTGAAAGTGAGCCGTGACATTACTCCTACCAAGCGTTTATTGACAAAAATAATGAACTCTATTTATCTCATTAACGCAGTGGGATTTGTTGTCATTATCCTCTATGCTATCGCTTTTTCAAAAATGTTGATTGCTCCGATCAGTGCCCTTTCACGCCGTTTATCCAACATGAATGAACATCTGATTCGCCCCATCAAAGTTGAACAGCTCCCCGATGAGTTTGAACCTCTGGGAGAAACACTCAATCGTCTCATTGCCAGGATTCAGAATTTCGTTAAATACCAAAAAGAGCTCTTTATCGGTGCAGCGCATGAACTCAAAACTCCTCTAGCCGTTATCAAATTGAAAAATCAGGTAACACTTATCAAAAAGCGTACTCCCGAAGAGTACATTGAAGCGATTCGAATCACCAATCAAAGTGTCGATGAAATGAATAAAATCGTTGCAGACATCCTCAATATTGGACGTCAAGAGGGAGCTCAGCTCGAAATACCAATTCAAACCGATATCATCCAAATCCTCAAAAAATGGGAAGGGGATTTCAAACTTTTAGCCAATAGTGAAAACAAAACACTCATTACCCATTTTGAGCCGGATGCATTTAGTGCTGTACTGCAAGTGACACTATTGAATCAAATTTTGCAAAACTTTTTACAAAATGCTCTTAAATTTACCCTTGAAGGTAAAACAATCCATTTCCAAAGCCATCTTAATGAAGTAGGAATTGTCATAGAGGTGATTGATGAGGGGTGCGGGATTGATGAGAGCGTCGATCTTTTTGCTCCATTTAAACGCCAAGGAAACAAATCGGGAGTAGGGTTAGGGCTCTTTTTAGCCAAAAGTGCTGCTGAAGCGATTGGTGCAACTATTACTCTCACCAATCGAGAAGATGAAATAGACGGGAGTATTGCCCGTTTAGTTCTCCCTTCGAAACTGTGTTGTGTCCTTCCACAACGATAAGTTTTTCTACTTTAAAACTCCTCAAAGGTTCCTTTCGCTATAAATCGCGCAATAACCAATAAAAAAACCGAGGTTGAACCTATGCCACTACTAATAGTCGATGAATGTATCGCGTGTGACGCGTGTCGCGAAGAGTGTCCAATGGATGCTATCGAAGAGGGTGATCCGATTTATATCATCGATCCGGATCGTTGTACTGAATGTGTAGGAACCTATGATGAACCTGCTTGTATTGCCGTTTGTCCGGTCGATTGTATTATCCCAGACAAAGATAACGTCGAAACCATGCAAGAGCTCCACTATAAACACAAGCAAATAATGGAGGAAGAGGAGTAAATGGCACAATGTACTGCTGTTATCGACATCGGAAGCAATTCGATGCGAATGGCGGTCTTCCAAAAAACCAGCCGTTTTGCTTTTCATATTCTCCATGAGGTTAAAAGTTCCGTCCGCCTAAGTGAAAATGCTTATAAAAATGGAGGATATCTCCAAGATGAAGCAATGGAACGTACCGCGCTTGGGATAGGGGAATTTTTATCCATTGCCCGCTCATTTGGCACTCGAAAGATTATGTGCATTGCGACCTCTGCACTCCGTGATGCACCTAATAAAGCCGCTTTTCTCTCCCGTATCAAACGTGAATATAACCTGTCAATCAAAATCATCAGTGGAGAAAGAGAAGCGTATCTAGGAGGTATGGCATGTGCAAATCTCCTTCCTGCTATTTCTGAAGCACTTACCGTCGATGTCGGAGGAGGCTCAAGTGAATTTACCGTTTTACGTAACGGTAAAGTGGAACAACTCTATTCCCTTAATATCGGTACCGTTCGAATTAAAGAACTTTTTTTCGATAACAATGACCTAAATGGCGCAATCGCGTATATCGATGAAGCATTAAGACAACTTCCTGATTTTGGAATCCATACTCTCATCGGTATCGGAGGCACGTTCCGTGCCCTTACCCGAGCATTAATGAAAAAAGAGGAATATTCTCTTAAAAAACTCCATGCCTATACAACTGATAACATTACATTTTTACATTTTACCGATCAAATCATGGACGCAAATCCTAAAAAACTACGCGCTTTATTTATCAAATCGGATCGATTTGACACCATCAAACCGGGAACGCTTATACTGGAGCGAATCATCCGCCATATTGGGACAAAAACATTAATTTCTAGCGGTGTTGGAGTTCGTGAAGGGGTATTTTTAAGTGACCTCCTCCGAAATTCTGCTGATCGTTTCCCATCAAACTACAATCCAAGTGTCCGTTATCTCCTCGATACTTATGCGCAACATAGTGATCATTCACTTCAATGTGCACATCTTTCTAAACGTCTTTTTGAGTTACTCTACACAACTCTTAACATCCATCTTAGCTATAAACACGAACTGACGATTGCGGCAAAACTTCTCTCCATTGGTATTGGTGTCCGTTATTATGCCTATCAGCGTCACAGCCACTATTTGGCTATGAGCTCTCTCGATTACGCTCTCACTCATCCTCAAATCACTTTAATCTCTCATCTACTATTGTTTAAAAAGGGACATTCATCTTCTGATCTTCTCCCTAAAAATTCTTATGCTTCTTTATTACCAAATGAATCAATGTTAAATGGGCTCGGATTTATTTTATGGCTTTCACATATTTTATTAGCTTCCAGAATCAATGCTTCTGAGGTGATCGTAGAGCTTATCGATGGGCAACTCATTATTTCAGGAAAATATCTCTATCTTGTACGTGAACAACTAAAAAATCTTGTTTTACCTAAAAACATTACCATTACCCTAAAGGATATCTAAACAATGGCAGGAAGCAGCCTTTTAATCCTTATTGATGATATTACCTTATTGCTTGACGATGTTGCCGCTATGAGCAAAGTCGCTGCTAAAAAGACGGCCGGGGTTTTGGGAGATGATCTCGCACTCAATTCTCAACAAGTGATGGGGATTCGAGCCGAACGTGAGCTCCCTGTCGTTTGGGGTGTCACAAAAGGCTCTTTTAAAAACAAACTCATCCTTGTCCCTGCTGCGTTAGGACTTAGTGCATTTGCACCATGGTCAATTACTCCGATTTTAATGCTCGGCGGTGCCTATCTATGTTTTGAGGGATTTGAAAAAATTGCCCACCCTTTCTTACATTCAAAGGAAGAGGATGAGCACAGCCGTGAGTTGATTGAAGCATTTCATAATCCTGAGATTGATTTAGAAGCATTTGAAAAAGAAAAAATTGAGGGTGCTATTCGTACCGACTTTATCCTATCAGCTGAAATTATCGTCATCGCATTGGGGAGTGTTGCTGATAAAGATATGATGACGCAGCTGATGGTTGTCAGTGGTGTCGCCATCGCAATGACAGTTGGTGTTTATGGATTTGTCGCTGCTATCGTTAAAATGGACGATGTTGGACTACATCTACTCCAAAATGCTCCTGAAGGCAAGCGGGGAGTACCGCAAAGGGCTTTAGGACAAGGACTGCTCAGTTTTGCTCCACGCCTTATGAAAATCCTCACCGTCGTCGGAACGGCAGCGATGTTCCTCGTCGGAGGTAGCATTCTATTACATGGTATACCTGATGCTCATTATCTCGTAGAGAGTACTGTACACACCGTAGAAACGATTCCAATGATCGGAACTACTCTAGGATGGGTTACCCCTATTTTTATCGATGCGATCACAGGAGTAATCGCAGGTGCTATCATAATGGGTGCTGTTGAAGTAATTTCAAAAGTAAGAGTGTTTAAAAAGTAAACTTTATGTCATCCCCGATCGAGTTGGGAATGACAGATAATTAAAATCTCTGCCCTATCGTAAATTCAAATGCTGTTGTGTTATCACCCGGTTTATCCCCGATAGGATTAGCAAATACAAGCTGTAACGGTCCGACAGGACTGAACCATTCCAATGATATTCCATAACCACCCCGTTTGATCTCGCTCAGGCTATTTTCACCGATTAAACCATAATCGACAAAGGCCGTAGCACGCATACGCGCTTCAGGGACTAAAGGTACACTGAATTCCAAAGAGTTAGAGAATGTTTGTGTTCCTCCGATTTTATACGGATCACCGGAACTGTCAACGCCATCCGTTGGAGAAAGAGAATACCCTTGGTATCCGCGAACCGAACCGATTCCCCCCATATAAAATTTTTCCCCTAACGGTAAATAGCCACTTTCATCAGCATAATTAAAGCGAGCTTTATAGCGCAAAATCAAATCAAAGTCGGTCAATTTTTGCAACCCTTTATAGGCTCCAAAACTGGTACGGCTTTTGATAAAATCAGCATCCCCTCCGATTCCTGCTTTTTCAAAACTTTGAGAAAATGTAAATCCTTCACGCGGGATATAATAGTCATCTGTATTATCAAATGTTGCCGAAACAATAACCGAACTTTTCGCGTAATTTTCGTAGTACCGAGGATCATACCCCGTACTGTTAGTATCAACATCACTATAATCATTTTTGGAGTAGTTATATCCCATATAGCCGCTCCAAGCGCGGTTAAATCGGTGCCCTA
>NZ_JBAQPS010000241.1:0-5324 GCF_049305995.1 Sulfuricurvum sp. | reverse complement strand
CTCTTCATCATTTAATCAATCAACATTCAATTAAATTATATCAACTTAATTACTTGTTAGCTATTCTCGAATTTTATTAAAATATCATCTCCTACTCCGCAATAGGAAGTAGTAGCAGCATTAGCTTGATGGGGTATCGACGGCAGTAAAGAAGGTATTACTTTTAATTGTTGCACGTGGAATCGGTTGGGTCAGTGCTGATTCATCTTTTTCTCCAGTACGTATACGCTCGACTTCGAGTACAGGAGTAATCCACATTTTACCTGCACCATGACCTAAATCCTGGGTATGTGCACGGATCGCTTCCATCGTGAGTATTTTAGTTTTATCGTTGGATACGACGATAAGCAGCATTACTTTTGGATACAAATCTGGAGCATTGTTTTTTTCAGCAATGCCTAGAGAACCTTTTCCGATGACATCTGTAACGGTTACACCTTCAATTTCATTATCAAACAATTCACGAAGAACATCATTGAGACAGTGTTTATTAAATACTGCGGTAATCTGGACCATTTTGGACCCCTTTATGTGGTTTTTTGATAGGTCATTATAAATTGAAAATGAGTTAATATTAACTATTTTGCTGCTTATAAATTAATCAACCTTTCTAAAATGAAATGCATAGAGTGTTCTCAAAAAATTATGCTACAAAATTGTTCTATCCGAATAAGAACAGCTCTTGCAATAGTAAAAAATATAATCCATTTACAGGAGCTAGTTATGGCACGTGACACATTAATCGGCGGAGCATTATGGGAAGAGTATTCAACTGAAGTACAACGACGGATGAATGATCCGATCAACATGGGTGAGATTACTCAAGAAGAGGCAGATGCTGCGGATAAAAAGCTCATTATTGCTGATTTCGGTGCTGAGAGCTGTGGCGATGCGGTACGTTTGTACTGGATGATCGATCCTAAAAATGATGTAATCGTTAAAAGCCGATTTAAAAGTTTCGGGTGTGGTACGGCGATCGCAAGCTCTGACATGATGGCAGAACTTTGTATGGAAAAAACGGTCGATGAGGCGCTTAAAATCACCAACATCGATGTCGAAAAAGCACTCCGTGATGAGGAAGATATTCCGGCAGTCCCTGGGCAAAAAATGCACTGTTCGGTTATGGCGTATGACGTTATCAAAAAAGCGGCATCGATCTATAAGGGTGTCGATATGTCTGAATTCGAGACTGAATTTATCGTGTGTGAATGTGCGCGTGTGAGTCTCGATACCCTCAAAGAAGTCATCAAACTGAACAAACTTGAAACGATTGAGCAAATCACCGACTACACCAAAGCGGGTGGATTCTGTAAATCATGTATCAAACCGGGCGGACATGAGAAAAAAGATGTTTATCTCGTCGATATGTTGGCTGAAATCAGTGCTGAGCTACAAAAAGAGGCGATCAGCAAAAAAATCAAAGAGGCAAAAGGGGACGGTAACTTTAATGCGATGAGTTTGGTACAAAAACTCCGCAGTATCGAATCGATCCTCGAAGAGTACATCCGCCCGACACTTAAAGCTGACCACGGGGATGTTGAAGTGATCGATCTCAAAGAAACAGATGGAGAACACGAACTCTACATCCAGTATAAGGGAGAGTGTATGAGTTGTTCTATGAATACGACAACAACATTGGCCGGTATGCAAGATATGTTAAACTTTAAACTCAAAACTAACTTGCGAGTGATGGTAGTCTAATGTCACGAGCAACGAAAGAAGGTACATTTGGGTATCTCAAAAAATTTGGTAACTATTCAAAAGATTTTTACCGCTTTAACGGAGAACTCTTTTTCCCTTCACTCGGGATCGGAACCTATAAACCGGAGCCTTACAAAGAAGATAATTACATTATCAACTTTGCCGAAGCAATTAAGATGGCACTTCGACGGGGGATCAACCTGATCGATACTGCGATCAACTACCGATACCAAATCTCCGAGCGTGAAATCGCAGAAGCATTGAATGATATGTTCGCTGAGGGTGAGATCACACGCCAAGAGGTGATTATCGCCTCAAAAGCGGGATTTATCCCCCTCGATTTTCCCTTTCCCGACAATCCTTATGGATGGATTCAAGAGAATATTATCAGCACGGGATTAGCCACCAAAGAGGAGATTGTAATCGATCAGCACTGTATGACACCTGCGTATCTGCGATGGAGCTGTGAGCAGTCTTTGCGTAATATGGAGCTGGAGTGCATCGATATTTTGTATCTCCATAATCCCGAAACACAACTCGGTTACATCGATCAAGAGACCTTTTATAATCGTATTGAAGCGGCATTTAGAGAATTTGAACTCTTGCGATCGGAGGGGAAAATCGTCTCTTACGGGATTGCGGCATGGAACGGATTTTTATACGAAGCGGATCATACGGAGTATATCTTCCTCTCAAAAGTTGTTGAGATTGCCCGTCGCGTAGGTGGAGAAGATCACGGTTTTAAATATATCCAAAGTCCGTTCAACCTCGCCAAGCCTCATGCGTATGGTTATGCCAATCAGCAGTGTGATGATGGGATGTTTTATCCGATGATGCATTCGTGTGCCCGCTATGGTTTGACCTTTATAGGCTCATCTGCACTGTTGCAGAAAAATCTCTTTAAACGCCCTTTTACCGCCAATGTGGGAGAACTTTTGAATACGGGTGAGTTGAATGATGTGGCGAGTGCGTTGCAGTTTGCCCGCTCTGCTGGGGGGATTAGTGCCATCTTCGGTGCGGTCGATCCCGCTCATGTGATGGATAACGCTGTTTTGGGATATTTACCGAGTGCCTCTATCGATGCAGTGAATCAACTCATGAGGGGTGCTTATGCTGTATGACGTCATTGTAGTCGGGAGTGGTATATCGGGTCTTTATGCAGCACTCTATGCACGCAGAGCCGGTTTGAATGTTGCCCTTATCTCCAAAAGCAATCCATTGCGCTCCAACTCTGCGGTAGCCTCAGGGGGGATCAACGCGGTATTAAAAACGACTCGTCACGATTCGTGCCGTGATCATATCGCCGATACCATCAAAGGTGCTGATAAACTGGCTCGTTTGAGTGCGGTGAGTGCGATGGTGACAGCGGCGGAAGAGATAATCCGTGAACTCCAAGAAATGGGCGTCGCGTTTGATACCGATGAAGAGGGAAATGTTGCTCAACGCCCCTTTGGGGGGACGAAGGCAAAACGTACTTGCTACATCGCCGACAAAACGGGTGCTTCGATCACACAAACTCTTTTAGTGCAGTGCCGTAAAGAGGGGGTAAAGATATTATCCAACTATGTGCTGCTCTCTATTGCTACCTATAAAGAGCAGCTCTCTGGTATTACTTTATTACGTCGTCGTGATTCACAGGTTATAGCATTAGCCTGTAAATCGCTGATTTTAGCGGGTGGAGGGTTTGCAGGGATTTATCGCGGACACTCTACGAATTCCCAAGAATCCAGCGGAGATCTCATTGCGATTGCACTGCGAGCCAAAATGCGTTTGGTTAACATGGAGTTTGTTCAGTTCCATCCGACGACGCTCTTAAACAGCGGTACACTTATCAGCGAAGCAGCGCGGGGTGAAGGTGCTTATATCGTCGATGAGAACGGTGAGCGTTTTACGGATGAACTCCAAACACGTGATAAACTCTCCCGTGATATCGTCAAACATCAGTTAGCGGGACATACGGTTTATCTCGATTTCCGTCATTTGGGAGAAGAGTTGATCGACAAAAAACTCCCATCAGCACGTAAACATGCACTTATGGGGGCTGGGATCGATATCCTCACCGAATTACTCCCGATA
Organism: Sulfuricurvum sp.; assembly: GCF_049305995.1. Lineage (GTDB taxonomy): Bacteria > Campylobacterota > Campylobacteria > Campylobacterales > Sulfurimonadaceae > Sulfuricurvum. The sequence goes on along the minus strand of NZ_JBAQPS010000241.1, from coordinate 1,547 downwards.
ACCCCATCGGCTCATTACACTATGGGGGGGATTTGGTCTAGAGTAGATACATCGACCGATATTCCCAACGTCTTTGTGTGTGGTGAATCTGCCCACAGCGGCGTACACGGAGCAAATCGTCTCGGTGGTAACAGTTTGCTCGAAGCGGCCTATTTTGGAAGAGTTGCAGGTATTGAAGCCTCACGTGTTGCCAAAAAAGGGGAGTTCCATCCGATCGATTATGCATTAGTGGACAAAGAGTCTCGCTACGTAGAAGCGATTTTAGAGGGTGAGAATCGTTTTAATATCAATACGATGCGCCGTAATCTCGGAAATAACCTCTACAAAAATGCAGGCGTGTTTCGAACTCATGATTCTCTGGCTAACGCGCTCGAATATGTCCATTATTTGATGAAAATGTCCTCAGGGTTATGTTGTATCAATAAAGAGCGAAATGATAATGTCGAACTCATGTCGATTATCGAGTTTAGAAATGCACTGAGTGTTGCCGAAGCGATGCTTATGTCGGCATTAGCGCGCGAAGAGAGCAGAGGGGTTCACTACCGTGATGATTTCCCGACCAGTGATGATAAAAACTATGAAGTCAACACTATCATCCGTCGTCTCGCCGGAACCTTTTTACGTATCACGTTCGAAGGGCATCTCTCATCGGATTGGTGGCATCGGATACGACAGTTTTTTCATGCACAGTAAGTAGTGCAGTGAATTTAAAAATAAATTCCGTTCGCCCTGAGCCCACGTGCCCTTTGGGTATGTCGAAGGGTAGTTCATGGTTCGACAAGCTCACCACGAACGGAGATGGATATCAATCTAAAAAGGAAACACAATGGCAAAAGTTATGTTACGTTATGACAGTAAAGGGGCAATCTCTTTTTATGTTGCAAAAAAAGATATGGAAGAGACCATTTTAAATGCTGAATTCGATACCGATGAAAAATGGGGTGGTGAGGTAAAACTTAGTAACGGCGAAACATGGTTTATCGAACCAAGTGTTAAAAAGTTTCCAGCTGAAGTAATGGCCGTTAGACGAGGGGAATAACTTCCCTCTATATTTCTATTTCATATTGTTTAATCTTATATCCAATTTGACGAGCCGTCATTCCTAGTGTTCGTGCAGCCTTAGTTTGGATACCATGAGAATCGAGGAGTGCTTGGATAATAGCTTCGCGTTCAAGTTCTTGAAGTGTTTTTTTAGTCATTGGTCCATCATGTTGTTGTGGTAGTGAAAGTGATGATGTAGAAGGAATATTCATTGGTGGTACGACATGCTCAGGTTGCATATAAAGTTTTTGGTAATTAAATGGCATTACATGCGCAAGCATTTCAGGATACACTTCACCATCGGGACAAATTAATACAATTCTCTCCATAGTATTTTGAAGCTCACGGATATTTCCCGGCCATGGATAATCGAGTAACAGCTCCATCGCCGGTTTAGAAATATACATATTTTTACGATGCTCTTTCATAAAACGGTGAAGATAGTGTTCGATAAGGAGTTTTACGTCTTCGTATCGCTCACGTAACGGCGGTAGATTGATCGGGAT
>NZ_JBAQPS010000240.1:0-2599 GCF_049305995.1 Sulfuricurvum sp. | reverse complement strand
GTCTTTTTATCGATGATGGCGTTTGGGGTGATCCATATGGTTCCCCATGAGATGATCCCCATCGGAGGGATGATTATCGGAAATGCCCTCAACGTCTACACCCAAAGCACTGAGCGGTTCCGCGCGGAAGTGAAAAATACGATTGAGACGATCGAGGGGATGGTGGCACTGGGTGCGCCGCTTAAAGAGGCACTTAGCTTTGCCTCAAAAGCCTCTGTAAAAGCCTCGATGATCCCAACCCTCAATATGCTCCAGACGGTGGGGATAATCCATATCCCCGGCATCACGACAGGGATGCTCCTCGCGGGTGCCGATCCGCTGAGTGCGATCTCCTATCAGCTCGCCGTGATGTATATGATGGTGGCGGTTGCATTACTCGCGGCAGTGTTCAGTACGATGTTCTCTTATCAAGTCATCATCGGAGCAGCGTTTTCTAAGATAAAACAATAATCCTGTCATCCTCGGACTTGATCCGGGGATCCATCCCCCTATTAGAAAGCTCGATTCCCACCTTCGCGGGAATGACGCGAAAATGCTTTCGCCTTCGGGTGGACAAAACAGAGTTTTTCCCATCCACGATTCGGACGGATCAGTGTCACACGATGAGCAGACACCGAACGCGATAGTGCGACATAAAACTGTGAAGGGGCGAAAATTTCGTTGGTTTCGATGACGTAATCCGCCAAACTCATCCCCTGTGATTTATGGATCGTAATAGCAAAAGCTAATGTGATTGGAAACTGACTGAGGGTGATGAGTTTCTCTTCGGTAGCGGAAGAGCCTTTTTCAATCCATCTCGTTTTGGTCGTATCGACACGCTCTACTTTCACACTTACACCATCGGCTTTTTTGACCCAAATTACATCAGGTTCGATGGAAGTAATCATCCCCCGTTCCCCGTTATAATAGTTCCACGCATTGCGGGTAAAGAGGATCGGTGCTCCGACTTTGAGCGCCAATATCGGCTCGATTCGGCTCTCAATCATAAACCGCTCGATATCACGCTCTTGCATCTTTTTATCATGGACCCTTACATAACTCTCTACCTCGATGATCTCGCCGTTTAGGTGTTCCAGCTGAGAGCGGTTATGATTCTGTGCGCTGATGTTTTTACCAAAAAGCAGTGTCATCGTAGACATATCCTCACTCAACGGTTTAACCAGTGCTTCAAGAGCATGATGCGCTTCCTCATCGAGACGGGCATGACGTACTTTTTCGAGTAGGCTCAAAAACTCCGCCTCGTGGGTGCGGTATGAGCCCTCCAAATGGAGCGTTTCAAATCCCAACCGTTCCCATGAGGGGGATTCGAAGGCGAAATAGATTGGTTCATTCCCGCGCGTCACGGGAGGAAGCTGTAAAAAATCCCCTACCACGATGACTTGTCCGCTAAATTCGGCTTGAAGAAGTCGAAGGCGTATCATATCGAGCAGTGGCGCACCCACCATCGAAATCTCATCGATGACGATAATCTGCATCGTCCTGATCAGTTTAATGATTTTTTTGGAGGGGTCTAGTTTGCCATTGCGTTCTAATTCTTCCTGAGAATTCGCGATCCCAAGATCGAAAAAACTGTGGAGTGTCTGCCCCCCGATCAGTGTTGCCGCCATTCCCGTCGAGGCGAGACGGGCAACTGATTGTCCCTTTTGCACGGCATCATCTATGAGCGCGCGGGTGAGGGTCGTTTTCCCCGATCCCGCACCTCCTGTGATAAAGAGGTTGGAGGTTTCTAAAATGTTGAGGGCATAATTTATCACTTAAATTTTTGTTCCATATTATCAAGCTATATAAAGCTTTCTATATAGTATTCAGCTTTACTACAGCATTGCATATTAAATACGTCTAATCCATCAATATTACGTGAAATATACCTACCTGAGGTATTTTGAGATACTCTACCATCTTTAGAGAAAACAATATATTTAAAAATAAGGTCACTTGTATCAATATGATGAAATTGTTTTAAAATGGATTTTAAATAATCAATAAAACAGCTCGTACTTTTAAATTGGGCAATATGCCCTCTTCCACCATCTTTTAATTCACATATAAAAACATATCTTTTATTAGCTATAGTTGTAAAAACAATACCGTCATTTCCTTTATCTAAGCCTTTTTTATTTTCAAAATAAGGACTTATTTTTGTTGTCCCTTTCATATCTAATTTAAAACCAAAGGTTGCATCTGCTGATTCAAAACCTACAAGATTAACCTCTTTGCATTTAGCATTTGGGCTATTTTCCTTAAGAATAAAACAATTTTTACTGTTATGCGGAGATAAATATACACCACTTAGATGTGCTTTATTATAAATAATATCTTTCAATACAGCATACATTATTTTATTCTTCTATATTAAAGTATATATCATCCATTGCACTAGATAATGTATTTATAGTGTCATCAAAACTTTTAATTTCCATACCCATATCATCAGTTGGTACTTTTTTAACATCACCATAATCATTGATATATGCTGACATCCTCTTAAAATTTAGAATATCATGTTCTTTATAATCATATTCTTGCATGATTTTTTCTTTATTCTTTATTTTATGATTTAAACGAATTAAATTATTTAATTCCTTAATCAAATAATCAC
>NZ_JBAQPS010000239.1:0-4682 GCF_049305995.1 Sulfuricurvum sp. | reverse complement strand
GGGTAGCACCGACGAGCCAAAAATTTGATTTTGATGACAAGGTAAAATTTAAAACCTTTTTGTCAAATCCAAATTTACAGGTAGATGAAGAAGCGGATATTGAACTATTTTTGAAAGAGGATTTTTCGGATAAATACCAAAATTATCTTCAAGTTTTAGAGTTAGACGGTAGATACGATTATCATAAATATAAAGTTATCGAGATGATCCAAAAGCGTAAAGACTATCCCGATAGTCGTATCAAAGAACTAGCAAAATTGACCCAAAAAACTGAGGAAGAGGTAAAGCAAGATTTGTTTGGGATATATCTCAAAGAAGACCTCCACAAACGCCCCCTCAGCAAACTCATCAAAGACATTAGCGAAGAGTTAGGATTGGTATAGTAGAGGAAGATGGATCCCGTATCGAGTACGGGATGACGAGATAAGTCGCTACACAAATAGAAACCTAAAACGAAACAAGGTAAACTCACAACAGATAAAAAGGTGACACTATGATAGAAACAATTAATCAAATACGCGCTGAAGTAGCCAAAGTCGTTGTCGGACAGGAAAAAATGATCGACGGGTTGTTGATCGGATTGCTGTGTGATGGGCATATCCTGATCGAAGGGATTCCGGGACTGGCGAAGACGACAACGGTAAAAGCCCTTTCGCAATCGCTTGGGTTGGGATTTAAACGGGTGCAATTTACCCCCGATTTGCTTCCGAGTGACATTTTGGGTGCTGAGGTCTACGATCCGAAAAATAACGGATTCAAGATCAAAAAAGGGCCGATTTTTACCAATCTCCTCCTCGCCGATGAGATCAACCGCGCCCCTGCAAAAGTACAGTCGGCACTTCTGGAAGTGATGGCGGAGCGACAGGTGACACTGGGGGATGAGAGTTTTAAACTCTCCCCTCCGTTTCTCGTTATGGCGACGCAGAACCCCATCGAGAACGAGGGGGTTTATCCACTCCCTGAAGCGCAATTAGACCGTTTTATGCTCAAAATCAATGTCGGCTACAACACCCCCGAAGAGGAGCTATCCATCGCGCGGCGTGTCGGATCGGGACTCGGTGATGCTATTAACGTGGTAATCGATGCAGATCAATTGATCGCACTCAAAGAGAGAGTCAAAGCAATCCACATCGACGAAGAGGTGGAGAGATACATGATCAGCCTCGTTAGCGCGACACGTGATCCGCAAGCGTTTGGGTTGGGTGAGATCAAAGGGTTCTTGCAGTTTGGGGCCTCTCCGCGTGTGAGTATCGATATGTTTAAAGCCTCTCGTGCGGTGGCATTTTTACGCGGGCGGGAGTTTGTCACACCGAGTGACATCGCTTCAATCATCAAAGAGTTGATGCGTCATCGTTTGGTTCTCTCGTATGAAGCGGAAGCTGAGGGAGTTAATGTTGATGAACTGATCGAGAAGATTATAAAAGCGGTACCGATTCCATAATGAACAATAGTCGTCAGATCCTTATCAAAGCCCGCCGCCAGATCATCGGGGATCGGATCGGAAACAACCCCTCACTGTTTCGAGGAGAGGGGTTTGATTTTATCGAACTGCGCGAATACGTCAGCGGTGATGATACCCGTCACATCGACTGGAACGTTACGGCGAAGATGGGGAAACCTTACGTCAAAGTGTTTCGAGAAGAACGCGAGCTTAATGTCCTCACCGTCGCACTGCTCGGCGGAGGACTTCATTTCGGATCACAGAAGTTTAAGATCGAGTCTGTTGCCGAAGCGGTGGCATTGATCGGATACTCTGCGGTCGCAAACGGCGATGTTTTCGGCCACGCGAATTACTCCGAAACCCTCCGAAACGAGATTCGTCCCGCGAAAAAGCGGTTTTCGGTACAGCAGGCGACACAGTCTGTTTTGGATGCGGAAATACTGCATCACCGTGTTGATCTAACCCATAGTATCAAAGAGCTTTACCGACGGACGAAGCGAAGATCTCTGATCGTGTTGATCGGGGATTTTTTCGAGATTCCCGATTTGAGACTCCTCGCCCGCAAACATGAAGTGGTTGCCATCGTCGTGCGCGACCGTGCCGAAGAGAATCCTGAGGTGATGGGATTTAGCACCCTCATCGATCCTGAGAGCGGTGCCGTATTGGAGGGGGATTTCAATGAGCGAAGCGTGAAGCGCTACCGCGAGCGGGTCAGAGCGCATGACATCGAACTCTTTGAATCGTTTCGAAAAGCGGGAGTGCGGGCGAGCAAGCTCTATACCGATGCGAATGCGATTGTGACGTTGCGACGGTTGTTTGAGGGGAGAGTATGAAAGATTTGAATATTCCGCTTAATGACATCGCTCCGCTGGTGGAGATCCCCGATTATTCACTCTATTATTTTATCGCGGTGGTTCTCATAGCGGTTGCTTTGAGCTTGGCACTCATTTTGGCACTCCTCAAGCAGATTCGAAAACGTCGTGTAAATCTCCGCCGTGAGCGTTTTAACGCACTCTCATCGGTCGATTTCTCCGACCCTAAACGTGCCGCGTACACCATCAGTGAGCTCGGACGTGTGTTTGCCTCCGATAACGAACGTACAGAAAAGGCATATCATAACCTCTTTGAGCGTTTGGCGCCCTACAAATACGCTCCGAAGGTGGAGATGATCGACGAGGAGACGATAGGGTATTATCGCCTCTATTTAGAGATTATCGATGCTTGAGGGGATTTATTTCCAGTTTCCTAAGCTCGGATTTATCCTCTTTTTCTTTCTCGCATGTGAGGCACTTTGTCCTCTTCGCAGTAACCCGATCTATTTTCCCCGCAATGCACTGTTTGGAACACAAGAGAGCAAGCCTCCTCTGTGGATGTGGGTTGCCAAATGGGCGATGATCTCCTTATTTATCGTCGCGTTGATGTCTCCCGTTCGGGAGGTGAAAGAGGAGGTGAGAGGATACGATATCCTCCTTGCACTCGATCCATCATCGATCCAGCCTGAAACATTGGAGGATATCCGATCGTTTATCGAAAAACGCCCAACGGATCGTTTTGCCCTCTATGTCCCTGCTCCATCCCCTACGATTATCCCCCTCACCGAGGATCATGAGACGTTTCTAAAAATCCTCTCTCAGCTCACAAAAGAGAACTCTGAGGAGAAAGTAACCAAAGAGATAGAGCGTTTTTTCTCCACCACACCAGAAGCGAGCGGGTGGGTGATAATCCTATCCAAAGAGCCTAAAAAATGGGTTCGTTCTCTCCCGATAGGGGTCGAAGTGAGTATTATCGAACCCACTGAGGATTGGGTAGGGGTGTCTCATCACTCTCACCCTCCTTTTGGGAGGATTGCGGTAGAGAAATATTTTGAGTATTACTACATTTATCCCCTCTTTATCGGCTTTTTAGCGATGCTCCTCTATCTGTATGGCCGTAACCAAAAGGGATTGGCATGAGTTTTTTACATCCCGAATTTCTTTTTTGGTTACTACCGCTTAGCTTTCTCCTTTTTTATTTTTGGCTTACTCAAAAACCACTCCAAAATCGGTGGTTTAGCGAGGTGGTACTCGAAAAATTGCGTGCACCTGAGACCACTATGGGACTTAAGAGCCGTAATATCCTTTTTCTTGTATCTACGCTCTTAATCATCCTTGCTATGGCTCAACCGGTGATTATTGATTCGACACCGATAGAGGGGAAAGAGCTTCATATTGTCATGGCGATAGATCGGAGTAATGAGCATTTTGAGCAGATCCGATCATTGGCACGTTCAACTCTCTATTCTGTTTTGGGTGAGAATATTGAACTGATGGCATACGATGATAAGCTCTATGAAATCGCACCGCGTAGTAATGACGGGGGGATATTAGGGGAGTTGATACGCCATTTAACCCCTTCTGATAAACCTTCCAATCGTGATGTGTTAACGGAAAAGTTGGCTCAGCGTGAAGCGGATATGAAGATTCTTATCACCTCCATGCCGTTTAAAATCGAGGGTATGATGATGGTTGCTTCCCCATCGGATGTTTTGGTCGTCCATGAAAAATTGCTAGAGCTTAGAAACAACCATCGTCTTCAAGAGCATATCCCCCTCTTTTTTTATCCCTTAGGATTGGCGATGGTGTTGATTTTATTTGCGCTATCATCGATGAGTAAGCGTCAAAGTGTGAGTGTCGGTGTCATCCTTTTTGCTTTGAGTCTATCCCCTATGAACTCCCATGCAGGGATTTTGGATTTTAAAGAGCTCACTTCGGCGAGGGAGGCGTATGAATCGGGTGAGTATGAAAAAGCGGAGCGGATGTTTGCACGTCATCAGATGAAACACGATTCGCCTCAGGTGCGGTATAACCGTGCGAATGCTCTGTATATGAGTGGACGATATGAGAGGGCGTGTTATTGGTACGAGAGGGTCTATACCACCGATCCGATACTGCAAAAGCGTCTCCGTTATAATTTAGAACAGAGTAGGGCAAAGATCGAAAGGAATAAACACGAGAGAAAAGAAGATGAAAATAGCAAACATAATATCCATTCTGAAAGGATGAATACTCCGATTCCAATGAGGCAAAAAAGAGAAACGAGATTGTATGAATTCTAATCTTGTATAACCCAAAATTTGAATATGTGGCTACGTTCGCCCTGAGCCTGTCGAAGGGTGTGCAGTTCATGGTTCGACAGGCTCACCACGAACGGAAAATAGGTTATGTTAAGAAGTCTATTTAAAAATATCGTAGAGTTTGTTTGC
>NZ_JBAQPS010000238.1:0-4925 GCF_049305995.1 Sulfuricurvum sp. | reverse complement strand
ATAGAGAGGACGTTCTTTGTAGGTATTATCAAGCCATTTTGCGGCACTTGGAAAATTATTTTGGGTAATGTCCATCATGGTACGATAAAGTTTAAACTCTTCTTGATCCGGTTCCAGTGAAAGGTTGTCTTTTAAAATTGAACTTAATTTTGGATTAACCTTTCCGATCATTTCAGAACTCATTACAGCAAATATACCGGAAAGATAATTGCTTGCATCGAGATGGTATGAACGCAGAAAATGGTCATAAGCTTTCGAAGTATCTCCTAGTTGTGCATACGTTAATGCTAAATTATAGTGCAATATTGAGTGTTGAGGATTTGTTTTAAGAAGCGTTAATAGTTGTGAGTTCGCTTCTCTCAAATGAAATTTAAGTGCTTTTTGAATAGCTTGAGCAATACCATAATTGACACTTGAAGCGCGTGAACTTTTTTGTAAATATTCTTTGGCACTACTGATATCATCAATATAAATATTTGCATTTCCTTTTTGAATATAGCTGATTGTTTGATGTGCATTGTAAATTTTATAAGGGGCAAAATAAAAAAGAGTTTGATAAATTTTTGAGCGATTATTTTTATGGTCTCTGTAAATATCTTGATTGTCATCAGGATTGAAAAGAGATGGTTTTAAAAATACTTCAATAGGATAGGGTGTGTAGACATCTTTCGGATAAGCTTCGGTTGTTTTTTGTATAAGAACCGAAGCATCTTTATGGAGACCTGATTTGAGTTGAATAAAGGCTAATGCCAATTGCTCTTGAATAGGTTTATTGTTTTGGATAATAGCATTGTTGAGATATTTTGCTGCCATTGGCAAATTACCTAGATTAGCATACATGAGTCCCAAAGAAAAAGTATCTTCTTCTTGAAATGGATTTTCTAAAGCATCTATCGCGTTGTTATAATCTGCATATACTGCACCAATTTTTGCACGTAGTTTATTTTGTATTTCTAAATACTCTTCAGTTGTAGGATGTTTAAGTGCACTGAGTGCTTCAAGATAATGACCTTGGTAGTAATTAATTAAAGCATAATAATACGAATACATAGGCGAATTTGTTTCTTGAGGAAGATAAGTTTGTGCCATTTTGATATAAGTATTAAAATCTTTTTCTTTTTTAAGGTGTACAGAACATACGGCAGCATTGATTGCACTTACGCATTGGTTTTCATTGCTTGCAATAGAACGCTTAAAATTCTCAAGTGCTCCGTTGTAATCTCCCTCCTTAAGTTGAACAACACCGAGATTGTATTGTGAAATGGCCTCAGAGTAGAGGGCAATTTTTTCATACAATTTGAGTGCCTCATTTTGATGACCATTGGCATAGAGAGAATTAGCCCTTTCTATCATACTTTCAAGCTCACTGGGCTCAATGATTGGATTTTCCGAATGATTGCTTTTTTCACTAATTAGAACTTCTTCGGAGACTGCTTCCTCTCCATGCCCGTTAAAAAAGAAAAACCAACTTCCGCCTCCCAATAGTACGAGTAGTGTAATTATTGCACCAACGATAATAATTAGTTTTTTCTTTTTTTGCGGAACATCTGATGTTTCTGAGACATTATCTTTTGGAGTGGCTGTTTTGTCGACGCCTGCGGCATCCGACTCTTCAATGACGATTATCTCTTCTTGATCTTCAGCCATGGGCTCTCTTTAACCTTTTAGAGGTATTTTTGCAATACGGCAGGGATGATAATACTGCCGTCTTCTTGTTGGAAATTTTCCATAATAGCTATCATCGTCCGACCGACCGCTAAACTTGAACCGTTTAGGGTGTGAGCGAGGATGTTTTTTCCCTCTTCTTTGTAGCGGATCTTCGCACGACGGGCTTGGAAGTCCCGTGTATTGGAGACGGAACTGATTTCGCGGTAGGTATTTTGTCCCGGCAGCCACACTTCGAGGTCTACCGTCCTAGCTGCACCGAATCCTAGATCCCCTGTGCAGAGGGTAACGAGACGGTGTGGAAGCCCAAGCACCGCGAGAAGATCGGAAGCACACGCAACCATCTCTTCAAACACCGCGTCGCTTTGATCGGCACGGGTGATGGAGACCAGTTCGACTTTGTGAAACTGATGCTGACGGATCATACCGCGTACGTCACGTCCGCCGCTCCCTGCTTCTTTGCGAAAACATGAGGTGTATCCCGTCATTTTGATCGGTAAATCGGCACCGTTTAAAATTTCATCTTGGTAAAGGTTGGTGAGAGGGACTTCCGCCGTCGGAATGAGATAAAGCTCTTCCTCTTCGACTTTGAACAAATCATCTTCAAACTTCGGAAGCTGTCCCGTCCCCTCTAATGCACGACGGTTGACGAGCATCGGAACACTGAACTCTTCAAACCCACGTTCACGGTTAAAATCGAGCATGAAATTGATCAACGCGCGCTCTAGCCGTGCACCCATACCGCCGACAACACTGAAACGGCTTTTGGCGAGTTTGACACCCCGCTCAAAATCGATCCAACCGTTTTGCTCCGCCAATTCCCAGTGCTCTTTAGGGGTGAATGTGAATGTCGGAGGGGTGAGGACTTTGCGGAGTTCGATGTTGTCGTTTTCATCCTCGCCATCAGGTACAGAGCCGTCGGGGATGTTCGGGACACGCATGATGATTGCATCGAGAGCTTCTTCGGCATTTCTTTGCCAATCCAAATATTCATTTAATGTGCGTTTATTGTTATCGATTTCAATTTTCAGCTCATCGGTGTTTTTACCCTCTTTTTTGTATTGACCGAAAAGGCGACTGAGGGAATTTTGATTGGCTTGAATTGTCTCATAGGCAAGTTTGGCACTTTTGAGCTCTTCATTGGCACTTTTTAGTTCAGTGATTAGTGCAATATCCACTTTTTTTCGCATTAGTGCGGTTGAGGTTTCGTCAAAATTTTTCTGGAGAAGTTTTACATCGATCATAAAGGCTCATTTCATGGATTTAATAATGATCGATTATAGCCAAAAGAGGCTGAAATTAGGTGAAAAATGCTTATGATACCCGCACTTGTCCCGTCGTAATTTTATGGATGACGTGAGTGATATAGGTTTGATAGGGGATACCCTCATTGAGTGCCATCGCTTTGAGTTTCGTGATGTCATCTTCGAAGAGACGGATACTAATCGCTTTCCGTTTGGAGCGCTGTTTGATCGTTTCGGAAGCAGCAATTTTTAGCGACTGTTTGAGGCTTTCAAGCTCATCTTTTGGGAGAGGAACATACTCACCGTTTTCTACCGCTTCTACAATGGCTAACTCTTCATCGGTATAGATTGTCTTGGTACGCATCGGCTACTCCTTGATGTATTTTTTGGTCTGTTTTCGGCTGGGATAGATCGTTTTTAGAAAAAATATCTCTCCCTCTTTTACGAACGGGACGATATAGGCATAGTCCATAATTTCGACAATCAAGCAGTATTGGCTCTGATGATTGGTACTTGGATTTTTGACAATGTCGAGAAGTTTATCTTCTTGGATACTGGTAACGACATCTTCAAAACAGACATTTCGATTCTCTTTGAGGAGGGTGTTTTTATCATCGTTCCAATCAAAAACCATTTGATCCCCCACTTGCTAAAGATATTATTTCATAATTGTATATTAATTGTATGTAAAATGCAATAAGTATTAAAATAATCTCGTTCGCCCTGAGCTCACGTGAGCTCACCACGAACGAAATACACCTATGCAATAATGAACGAATTTGCTGTAAACTATCTATCACAAAATACAAAGTTAATGGGTTAATAAAATGGAAGAAAAACAAGTTATTTGGGAAGATGATTTACTGAACCGACAGAGTGAAGGCAAGTTTCTTTCCGAATATCTTTTAAAGCGTTATGCAAACGCCCAAAATAAGCCTTTTGTATTAAATATCAATGCTGAATGGGGATTTGGTAAAACTTACTTTTTAAAAAATATTGCTGAAGACTTGAAATCACAAAAACATCCTGTCATTTATTTTGATGCGTGGCAAAACGATTATTCGGATCAGCCACTGTTAGCTTTTATCTCAGAAATGAATAGTTCTTTGAATCCATTTCTTAGCAAAAGCACTAAGGGGAAAAAACTATTCGATAAAGTATATAATCCATTAAAAAAACTTCTAATCCCAATGCTTGTTAAAAATCTTACTGGAATGACGTACGATCATTTCAATGAAGAACCTGAGCAAACAAAAGATGAAGATAAAGCAGAAATATCTAATGATGATTCAACAAAAAATGAAGTTGAATCGGTACTTTCAAAATTAGCCGAATCTGCATTGGCAGATCATGAAACCGTTCGACAAAGCATCAGTACATTCAAAGAAAATATGAAAAAATTATTGAGTTACATTGATAAAAACATTGCATCTAAGCAATTGCCAATGTTTGTTTTTATCGATGAGTTAGATCGATGCCGTCCTAGCTATGCGATTGAGTTACTCGAAAATATCAAACATATCTTTGATATTCCCGGAATAGTGTTTGTAATTGCAACGGATTCGAAACAACTATCACACTCCATCAATGCTGTTTATGGTCAAAATTTTGCATCCGAACGCTATTTAAAACGTTTTTTTGACCAAGAATACAATCTGATAAAACCTGATAATTATGCCTTTGCGCAGTATCTTTTTGAACTTCACGGTATTACCAAAGATGAAAAACTATTTTCTCCTTTAGAACAAGAGGTTTACAAAGACAAAGATCTCAATATTGAACTTTTTACCCTCTATGCCAGTTTGTTCAAGTTGAGTTTAAGAGATCAGGAACAAGTGGCAACGGTTTTATCTGCTATTGTCTTGACTTGGCAAACGACTGACTCTATACACTTAGGATATTTGCTATTTTTGATTATGTTGAAACAATATTCAAATATTCATTTTTATAATTTTATAGAAACTAATAATAATCAAAAAGGAAATTTCCTTAAAAATAATTCACTTCAATTAAATC
>NZ_JBAQPS010000237.1:0-4325 GCF_049305995.1 Sulfuricurvum sp. | reverse complement strand
GTATATAATAGATTCCGCTAGCTGAAATTGTTTTTTCTACAGGTTTAACAGCACTTTTTTCCAATGGTTTTTCGACAATCTTTTGAACTGGGGCTACTGTAGCTTTGATAGGTGTATTAACTTTTTGTTCTGCTATTGTAGATTTAGAAGAAGTGGCTATAGGTTTTGCTTCAATTGCTTTCGCTATTTTGATCGATGGAGTATTGACGACTGGCTGAGCAGTTTTTGGAATAGGTTGTGTTTTTGTTGATACAGCAACCACTTTTGTCGGGACATTTTTTGTTTGTGTGCTTGGAATTGTCGTATCCATGGATTGAGATTTTTGAGTAACAGGTTTAGACTGTGTAATAGGGAGACTTTGTTGGGTAGCTGTTGGAGTTACAGAAGATTGAACAACAGTTGTATCCATTGTCGGTGCATTTTGAAAAGACTCTTCTTTGATTTTTTGAGCAATTTCTCCTAAATCTGGAGATGCACTATTATTTGCCCCCTCTTGTATTACTTCAACTGGCTCAAATAAAGGATCATCGATCACTTCGGTTGGAGAAGAAGGTTCTGGAATAATAGCAGCATTTGGTGCTTGTTCATCACTTTGACTTTTGAGTGAATTCATAATGACTAAAACAATAATTAAAATAAGTGTTAATGCCGCAATCGCTAATAAAAGCTTTTTGGTATTTGAACCTGCTCCACTTTTTTTGAGGATGATATCATTGAGTTCGTTTTTTTCTTCCATTGTGTATCCTTAGGATGGCTTTACTTACATGTGTTTCGACCACGAAGCACCACGCTCTTTTGCGTAAACTTCGTAGGGAAGATTGAGAATATTGTATTCTATCGGTAAATCGAGTGTTGGAAACATACGCCACTGTTTTGGTTGCTTTGCCGCTAATTTCATAGAAATCATTTTACCGAGTTGATCTGCTTCTTGTAAAGTCGTATGCCCTTTATGAATATAAACATGTAAGTGCCCTGGTGTTTTTGTTTCAAAAGCAGTAAAATTTATAAACCCCTCTTCACGGAGTAAAAGTTGTGTTTTATGGTAAAAACGCTGTGGATCAGTACCATTGTAATCGATAACGATATTTTCAACTTTGTTAAATTGATTAATCAGTGAATGAGCAACCGTTATTTGTTTTTTGAGATGTTGATCAATAATTCCTTGAGTGAGGGTTTTATCAATTTTTTCATATTTATTAAAAAAAGTACGCCCTTTGAAATCGAGTTTATTGACAACAGTATCATGCTTTAACCAATAGTGGTCACTCAGCATTTTAATTAGTTTCATATCCATTGATGTCATGGGGCATACCTCTTTTTAATACGTTGATTGTTTGTAAATAACGAAATTTTTAGCTAAAGCTTTTAATTCTTCTTTTATTGTAGCTTGTTTGTCACTATTTTCGATATCATCCAAAACATCGGCAATACGGTTGGCAATGAGTTCAAACTCTTGTTCTTTCATACCACGTGATGTCAATGCAGGACTTCCGATACGGACACCTGAAGTGACGAATGGAGAGCGAGTTTCCCCTGGAACCGTGTTTTTATTGACGGTGATACCTGCACGTCCTAGGGCTGCATCGGCCTCTTTTCCGCTGAACGGTTTATTCAAAAACGATACGAGAACAAGGTGGTTATCCGTCCCGCCACTGACGATATCATACCCACGTTTCATTAACACCTCTGCGAGAACGGCAGCATTGGCTTTGACTTGCTTAGCATACACTTTCCACTCAGGAGAGAGGTTGAATTTAAATCCGACTGCTTTTGCCGCGATCACGTGTACCAACGGTCCACCTTGAAGTGCAGGGAAAATAGCTGAATTGATCTTTTTAGCGATCTCTTCATCATTGGTCATAATCATACCGCCGCGAGGACCTGCAAGGGTTTTATGGGTTGTTGTCGTTACTACATCTGCGTATGGGAATGGGCTCGGGTGCTCACCTGCACACACAAGTCCTGCGATGTGAGCGATATCGGCGAATAATAGTGCTCCAACCGCATCAGCGATTTCGCGGAATTTTTTGAAGTCGATTTCACGAGCATATGCCGAAGCACCGCATACGATGATTTTCGGCTGAACAATTTTAGCGATATCCAGTACACGCTCATAGTTGATACAACCATCAAGCTCTACACCGTATGAGAAGCTATGGTAGTTTTTACCAGAGAAGCTAACTTTTGAACCGTGAGTCAAGTGACCGCCGTGGCTAAGATCCATACCGAGAAGTTTATCTCCTGCGCTAAGCAATGCCGCATAAACAGCACCGTTTGCCGATGAACCTGAGTGAGGTTGAACGTTGGCAAAGTTACATCCAAAGAGTTTACATGCACGGTCGATTGCAAGTTGTTCAACACCATCTGCGTATTCACATCCGCCGTAGTAACGTTTGGCAGGATACCCTTCGGCGTATTTGTTGGTAAATACCGATCCCATCGCTTCCATAACAGCTGGTAAAGTAAAATTTTCAGATGCGATCATCTCCAAATGGTCGGTTTGACGTTCAAGCTCTTGCTCACATAGGGTATAAATTTCGTTATCGAATTCTTTGAGGAAACTCATTCTTCTTCTCCGTGGTTGGTTTGATTATTGTGGATTGGTTTCATTGCAGGGAAAAGCAATACGTCTCGAATCGAGTGTTGGTTCGTCAGCATCATGACAAGGCGGTCAATCCCGATCCCTTGACCTGCTGTCGGTGCCATGCCGTAGCTGAGAGCGATAACGAAATCTTCATCCATCTCATGGGCTTCATCGTCTCCCGAGTCTTTAGCAGCCATTTGCCCCTCGAAACGCTCTAACTGATCGACCGGATCATTAAGCTCACTGAATGCATTGGCAATCTCACGTCCCGCGATGAATAGTTCAAAGCGATCCGTCAACTCTGGACGCTCATCATTGCGGCGTGCAAGAGGTGAAATTTCCACCGGATAGTGGGTGATAAAGGTCGGATTGATCAGTTTTGCTTCAACGAACTCATCGAAAAGCTCACCTTGGAGCTGTCCAAGATTGAATGCGGCATTGGCTTCAAGTTTTTTGGATGTTAAGAAAGCCAAAATGGCCTCTTTGTCATTAACAACTTCTTCTGGTACTCCACCGATAACACTAAGACTTTTAACGAGTTCAATCTCGGTGAATTGATCAAAATCGACTTCCAAATCGCCATAAGGGAGACGTTTAGGAAGATTCAGATGATCGAAAAGATATCCGAAATACTCTTTAGTAATCTCGATTAAATCTTTATAGGTTTTATACGCCCAGTAAAACTCGATAGAGGTAAACTCAGGATTATGGGTAGCATCCATCCCTTCATTACGGAAATTACGGTTGATTTCAAATACCGCTTCAAATCCACCAACGATGAGCCGTTTGAGATAGAGTTCTGGTGCTATGCGTAAAAAGCGATCGATTCCGAGGGCATTATGATGGGTAACAAACGGTTTCGCATTAGCACCGCCGGCGATTGGGTGCATCATCGGTGTTTCGACCTCTAAGAATCCTTTGTCTTCAAAAAAGCGGCGGGTAAGACTGATAACACGAGAGCGGATATGAAACGTTTTACGCACTTCTGAGTTCATAATTAAATCAAGGTAGCGCTGGCGATAGCGCATCTCTTTATCTTGTATACCGTGAAACTTTTCAGGGAGCGGAGAGATCGCTTTGGTGAGAATAGTGAGTTTATCGGCATGGAGGGAAAGCTCACCGTGCTGAGTGATAAACGGATATCCGCTCACTTCGATGATATCACCCACTTCGATCAATTTTTTAAAGACGTCGTTATAAAAATTTTCAGGGAGATTATCGCGTGCAACATAGATTTGGAGCATTCCGCTCTCATCTTCTATTTTGAGAAAGCTGGCTTTGCCCATCAGACGATAAAGTTTGATACGTCCTGCTACGGTGTAATGGCGATGCTCATCCCGTTTCTCTTCACTCTTGAATAAATCAGAGTTGACATTATGAAACTTGTCGATGGTGGTATTACGTTCTGAGTTATTTGCATAAGGATCAATACCGATGGCTCTAAGCGCATCGGCTTTTTCGATTCGTTGCTGTACGTATTGATTTTCGAATAGCAATGGGTTTCCTTTCTTAATCGGTTTATTTTTTAGAATTTTTTTGACAATTTTTACAAAGACCGTAAATCTGCATAGAGTGTTCTTCCATTTTGAACCCTAAAGCTTCACTAATTTCCTGTTGACGTTCTTCGATCGCTTCATCAACAAATTCGGTAATAATTCCACAACTCGTGCAGATAAGATGATCGTGATGATCCTTTGCTCCGAGTTCATATTTTTTTCCCTGCGCACCAAAAGATAAAGAT
>NZ_JBAQPS010000236.1:0-3618 GCF_049305995.1 Sulfuricurvum sp. | reverse complement strand
GGTAAAAACACGGGGCAAAAGTCTTTCTAAAGAGGGAGAGAAAAAAGAAAAAACAGCCGGAGCATTCGGTAATAAGCGTAAAAAAGCTCCCGTTCAGCCGAAATTCGTCGGCAAGCGCGGACCGCGTTTAGCGCGCGAAGAACCATCAGCTCAGGGCAATGCATCAACTAGAAATAGTGCTTTTGGTAATACAAAAAAACCTTCACCTAAAAAATCGGGCGGACGGGGGAGATAACAGATAGAGTAGAATATGCTACAATCACTCTATTAAAATCAAAAGGACACGAATGCAAAAAGATCAAGCTCTTGATATTCTAAAGCAGTTCAAGAATGATTTCGCCGATCATTTCGGTATCGTTCGTATAGGTCTTTTTGGCTCAACTGTCCGTAATGAAGCTACATCAAACAGCGATATCGATGTAGTGGTGGAAACTAAAACTCCTGATATGTTCGCTATCGTTCATGCTAAAAACACACTTCAAGAACTTTTTCATCTCAATGTTGATGTCATCCGCTATCGTGAAAAAATGAATCCCTATCTCAAACAGAATATTGAGAAAGAGGCTATTTTTGTCTAACAACAAACAAGTTAATGCTGCAAATCTCCCACACCGTTAGTATCCCCGACTCCGAAATCGAGATAACCGCTATCCGCTCTCAGGGCGCAGGGGGGCAAAACGTCAATAAAGTCTCCACCGCAATTCACCTCCGTTTCGACATCAACGCCTCATCACTTCCCGATTTTTACAAAGAGCGGTTACTAGAGATCACCGATCACCGTATCACCAAAGACGGGATCATCAACATCAAATCCCAAGAATCGAGAAGTCAGGAAGAGAACAAAGAAGCGGCATGGGAACGGTTGAGAGAACTTATCAAAAGCGTCACTGTTGTTCAGAAAAAGCGTAAACCGACCAAACCGACGAAGAATTCGCAGAAACGGCGGATGGATAGCAAGACAAAGCATGGGAATATCAAGAAGATGCGGGGGAAATTAAAATGGGATTAGTTAAAAGTTTATGGATGGAACAACAAGAAGAACATGCATATGAGGAAAAAGTTGAATGGATTAGAGAAAGCTTGATGATTTGGAAGCAGATGAATATTCTGATGGATGGGCTGAAGCCGAAGAAGAATATGAAGATTATCTATGAATAGGTGATTTATCAAAATAAAAACTTTGGATTAATCTATTACACTATATGTTATAATGTGCTATGATTAAATCGTTTGCCGATAAAGAGACCGAACAGTTTTATATTACGGGGAAGAGCAAAAAGATTCCCTCTGATGTGCATAAATCAGCGTTGCGGAAACTCTCGTATCTCAACAGTGCAATAGATGTTAACGATCTCAAAATACCTCCGGGGAATCGATTGGAATCGTTAAAAGGCAATTATGCGGGGAAATACAGCATCCGCATCAACGATCAATATCGTATCGTCTTCGCCTATGAAGCACACGATGCGTTTGATGTTCAAATCATAGATTATCATTAAGGAGCAACCATGTTTACATTGGAACGACAACCAATCCATCCGGGTGAAATTCTCCGTGAAGAGTTTTTGACCCCTTTGGATATTTCACAAAGTGCGTTAGCAAAATCACTCCATACCTCGTTTCGTGCAATCAACGAACTGGTTAATGAAAAACGAGGAATTACGACCGAAATGGCTCTCAAATTATCCAAATATTTCGGTACATCAGCACAGCTATGGCTGAATTTGCAAAACGAATACGATCTGTATAAAACGATGCAAAAAAAAGGGGATGATATTAATGTCATTCAACATTGCGACAAGGTTAATGTTGCATAATCTCTACCACTTAAAAACATTACGCGGATAAAACATTCTTCCGATTACAACCATACCAAATAGTATTCCGACATGACTCCACTCAAATGTGGCTCCGATTATCATAATAACTAAACAATAGAGTGCCATTACCGCTAAAAACCATCCGCTGAGTAAAAGTAAAAATAACCCTATAACACGGCATATTGTTCCGAGTGAGTTGCTCATCGTTGCTCCTTTAACGCTGATATGATTGCTTGGATTTGGCGGCGGTGGATAAAGGTGTGCATGTACATAAACGAGTTCCAGTCGAAGTTGTTGAACGAGTAGAACCACGGATGGGGTTTGGTCATTTTGGAGTGGTGTTTTGGTAATGCGGTAAAAAAGGTTTTGTATTCATCGATAAAGGCTTTGAAGTCATCGAGTGTACCGGAACGGTTGGCGAACGGTTTTACCCCAGCTATCGTGACGATTTCGCTGTATTCCCTCTCTTGTGAGAGGGCGGTGATAACCTCCATCACTTTGCGTCCCGTGATGCAGAGGTGCTCTATAACCATGTTGAGGGAAAACTGGCGTGAGTGATCTTCGATGGCGAAGGTTTTGTCGATAATGACTTGTTGCAACCGCTCCTCTTCACGCAACTCCTCCAAAAGAGAGATGATGATACGTGCTTCGCGTTTGAAAAGCCAAAAAGCGATTTGCCATGTAAAAAATGTCCGTACCAGCGGAATCAACAACAGCCGTATGAGTAAAAATTCTCCTCGCGGCAATCCATCACCCGGTTTCCCCTGTACCATATCAGCTCCTCACCCAATCAGATAGGTGCATAGTAGTCTCAATCTTCTAAATTAAATCTTAAAATTAGTGTAAATACTCTAATTTGTAAAATATTATTCGTATATGTACTCTAAATATGGTAGAATTTTCCCATGACAAAACCAAAAAAGATAACGACTAAAGAGCGGATTAAAAGCGCGGCGATAGAGCTGTTCAATACCCATGATTCACTCTCTATCACGACCAACCATATCGCTAAAGCAGCGGGAATATCTGTGGGAAATCTCTATTATCATTACCGTAATAAAGAGGAGATTATCCGAGAAATTTATTCGGATATATCACAGCGGATGGAATTATCAAAAAGTTTTGAAAAGATGATCAGTTCGGATAATCCTTTGCAGGTTTTAGATGAATCGCAAGAGCATTTTGGCGATCTGTTTTGGGAATACCGATTTTTTATGCGGGATGCTCCGGTACTGATGGCACTCGATAGTGAGCTAAAAAGGGCTTTTGTTACCAATCAAGAGAAGCGGATCATTCAGATAACTGGGCTAATTCGATTCCTCATCAGCGAAGAGATTTTAGAAAATATCGCTAAAGAGGATATTCCCCTGCGCGCCAAGCTCTATTGGTTCGTTACGGCGTATTGGCAGGTGTTTGCCTCGATGGATGGCGAAGTGAGTCGTGAGTCGATACGGGAGACCAAAGAGACGATGTTTAAAATCCATATTGCCCCATTTTTATCGGAGAAAGGGCGGGGGTTGATTGGTGGATTGGAAATGATCAACTCCATTTAGCTTTTTTAAACAAAAAAAAGTTACAATTTATCATTATCAATAATAAAAGGGTGTGTATGAAAGCAATCGGCGGAATTTTAGCGGCAGTTATCATCGGAGCAATCGTGATGATGTTCGCGGGGCATATGAACAGCGTCCCAACATTGGATGAGTCGGCAAAAGCCTCATGGGCACAGGTGCAAAACCAGTATCAACGTCGTGCTGATCTGATTCCGAATCTTGTCGCTACGGTCAAAGGGTACGCC
>NZ_JBAQPS010000235.1:0-8779 GCF_049305995.1 Sulfuricurvum sp. | reverse complement strand
GATTAAAGCCTTATCGGTATAGCAGACTGCTTCTGAAATGGAAAAACGATTTGTAGAGGCTTGTAGAATGAATTTAAGCTAACTTTAAAACGCATGTGACAAAAAACCTAAATGTAGGTGGACACCCAGAAACCGAAAATTAAAGCTGTCTATCAGCAGTGCGATGTGATGATCACGCACGTAAGTCCATCAATAAAACCTGAGCACATTCCTGAGAGGCATTATCGAACCGATGATTCCACGGCATTTTTTACATTCGATGGGGAAACGTTCGTTAAAAACACTTCAGCGAAGATATGGGTCTACGGCCATACGCATACGCCTAATGAGTTCGACTGGCATGGAGTACATTTGATCTGTAATCAGCTTGGATATCCGGGGGAGATAAAAAATGCCTGTGGGAAGAGAATTGAGTTTCAACTCGATGGTCAGCGGAAGAAAAAGGATCAATAATGAACAAACCGATTGCAACGATTGTTTCAGGGTTACCATTGTCAGGAAAAACAACTTTTCTGGCAACCTTGTACCAAAACGGGATTTTAAAATCAAAAAAAGTTTCACTCAAAAAGCTGCCGAGTGCGGTGGAAGAGCACACAAGCTTCACCCTGGAAGCAAATATCAGCGGCTTCAAAGGGCGTGAACTGGTTCAGGCTATCAAGAAGGCAGGATATTACGTTCAAATATTCGTCGTCCATGTTGACAGCAAAGAGATCGCCGCACTTAATCTTGTCCGCCGCGTAGAAAGAGGAGGAAAAGATTCAATTATGCGGGATGTCGTTCGTGAATATGGCGGGTTAGACAATTTCCTTTTATGGAGTGGAGGCTTGGAGGAGGACGACGAAACCGTTGTCAATAATGCCGATGAATTCTACTATTTTCAGAACTCAGTGAAAAACAAACTTCCCCAATTGGTAGTTGCATATTACAACGGCACAAAAGCATTCCAGGACGATGGGCTGATAGAACAGGGCCATTCTACCCTCCCATACGAGATAGTGAAGAACATCCAGAGTGATGTTCAGCCAAACGAAACTGTCGGTTCCATGAAAGAACGGATCGATGCTGCTTTAGAACGCTCGTTTGACAGAATCATTCGATTTTACCATTCAAAGGAATTGGATAGGATGGCTCGACCCAACAAAACCAAACAAGGTAAACTCATCGCCTATTTGGTTTCGACGACCAACCATGGTCTTGCCCACTACAGCAATTTGATTGGAAAACTGAAGGTGACAACCATGGCACGTTGGACTGGCGATCTTAGAGATGAAACATTTCACACCAGTGCATTACGTGGATATGAGCTGGATGGAAGCTGTTTGACACTTTACACTCTTAACTCAACCTACGTGTTTGAGATCGTTGCCGGAGAGTTCGACGAGTTTGCATTCACCAGAGCCAATCAGGAATTAATCGATTCACAAGATGAGCGTAATAACACGAAACATGATGCCTATTGGTGCCAAATCGCTTCCGGTTTTGCAATGATAGACGGAGCGATAAATGTTGCCGTTTTACCATATCCGATGACGTTGCAGGAAGCAAGAGACTACCTGCTTGACAATATGCTCACGGACAATGAAGGAAATATTGTGACCAATATTATGCAAGCGTATGAAAAATCGGAAGTTCACGGAAAAGATATGCCTCTGCAAGCAAGGAACAACAAATGGTAATTGATATTTTAAGTGATCTTCATATTAATGCCAATCTTAAATACCTCAATCCGTCAGATAAGCTTGTTAAACGATTATGGAAGCATCTAAAACCAAAAGGTGAAATTCTAATAGTCGCCGGCGATATGGGAGAGATTACTGAACAAAATATCAATTTTCTCTCTGCACTTAAACGACTGTTTTATAGAGAAATTATTTGCGTATTAGGCAATCACGATCTCTATGGTCTTTATAATCGGATTGTCTATTTGTATGACGAGAATTTGGAAATAACTGTACAAAAAGGATGGGATAACTACACCGCCAAGTGGGAAGAAGCGAAAGCACTTTATGCAAATGCAGGTATTCATCTGCTCGATGGAACGACAGTTACTATTGATGGGATTACATTTGGTGGAGCTATGGGATGGTATGACGGTCTTTATCCAATACGGCACGGCATTAGTCTTGGAAAACACCCAATGTTTCGTTATCGTGAGTATGATGATATGCAGGAGTTGTGGACGACATGTATGCCCGATAATGATATTAAGCCAATGAGACGTTTTAACGATCTTTTCAAAGAAGAATTGCCAAAAATTGAGGCTGTCATTGATCAATGTGATATTATGATCACACATATCAATCCATCGATCGATAAAGCACATCAAAACCCAGATTGGAAAGATCACCCTACCTGTGGATTTTACAGTTTCGACGGAATAGGTTTAATTAAGAAGTTCAGAGGAAGCCACTGGATCTTTGGCCATAGCCACTACAATAGAGAATACCAGATTGGCACGTTCAAACTTATCGCCAATACATTGGGTTATCCGTCAGAGGGCATAAAGGCGATGAAAATATTGACGATTGAGGTATCGCAATGACCATTACTAAAGACACTTTCATCATTGCTGATACCCATTTCGCTCATGTAAATGTCATGGAATACGAACCGGAACGAAAAACTGCTCTCGGTGATCATCCCGATCAGCGTATGATCGAACTCTGGAATGAAACAGTATTACCGATCGATACCGTTTTGCATCTTGGGGACTTTGCATTCAAGAGTGAATCAATCCACACATGGGCACAAAAACTCAACGGCAAAAAGTACCTCCTCCGGGGCAATCACGACAAAGCCCCTCAAACCTATCTTGATAATGGGTTCTCAGGGGTAATCGATTTTCCATGCAAAGGTGAACCGGCTTATTATATCGCTGAAGTCGATGGAATCCGAATCCTCTTCAGCCACTATCCTATTGTGAGTGACGGATATGATGATGTACGATGGCGATATCTCTCGAAGGTATTTGATCGGGAACAATGCCATATCAATATCCACGGTCATGTGCATTCGATGCAGCTCAGTGAGAAGTTTTGTATTAATGCGAGTGTTGAGGCAATTGGGTATAGACCTGTAAAGCTGGGAGAAATTTTAAATCAAAGAAATCATAATGAATAACTATGTCATCACCAACCATGCAAAACAGCGGCGGCCGCATTACCCCATCCGTTCAGATGAAGAGCTAAAGGAGATCATGAGTAGACTCGATATTTTTTATAACTTCTCATCTTTAGAAGATGGCAAATATTACTTTCAAAAAAAAGGGAAGGCTGCTGTATTCAAAAAAGACAGGAATACCGTAACGCTAATTACTATTCGCGGGATCAATCTGGAAACTGAAATCAACGATGAAATATTCCCTCCCCTCAAAATCGATGATCCAATTCGTGCCGAAAAACGAGAAAAGCGAAAAGCCACACGAGACATAAAGCACAAATGGATGCAATACTATCCAGCAGTGCTAGAAGAAACTGAGGCTGGTGGATACAGTATATTCTTCCCAGATGTTCCTGGGTGTATCTCTTCCGAACAAAATCTTGAAAAAGCAATCAGTATGTCAAAGAAAGCGATTGCTGTTCATCTTACTGGCATGGTTAAAAATGGAGATCCACTACCGGCAATCAATCTCAACCGATGCAAAGAAGCTGCTAAAGGGCATATTTTAGTGATGGTGCGACCACAGAAAGAACTCTTGATTATCAAACAAACAGATAGCTTTAAGAATATAACTTAATTAGAAATTAATAAGCATGCAATGTAAAGCATTTTACAAAAATAAAGGAAAACGATGAAATTCGCCATTCTGGGCGATACCCACTTTGATTTTTGGCTTCTCACCAATTTCAAAGAAAAACACTTTCACCTGCAATGGAGCAAACTGCTTGAGAGTGCCGAGGCAGATGTCCTATTGCTCCCCGGAGATATTGGCCACTACAATGCTCAGAATCTCCAATGTCTCC
The DNA here is from genome assembly GCF_049305995.1 of Sulfuricurvum sp. Taxonomy (GTDB): domain Bacteria; phylum Campylobacterota; class Campylobacteria; order Campylobacterales; family Sulfurimonadaceae; genus Sulfuricurvum. The sequence continues at coordinate 4,817 of NZ_JBAQPS010000235.1, read as the reverse complement.
AATACATGAGACAATACTTCGATCGCATTGTTGTAACGTTCGGCAATCATGACTACTATCTCATCACCCATTCGGTACGGGATAAGTTCAAATATCGTAATCCGAAACACCCCAGCGAAGAGCGGGTTGCGGATATGAAAAAGATGATCGAGGATACAGAAGGGATCGATTATGTCGATGGAAACATCCTCGATATTGGTGGAATCAAAATCGGCGGTGCTACCGGATGGTACGATGGGTCACTCCTTGCCAATAAAAGTCGCGAGGTGATTCAAACTGAATATGAAAAGATCATGAATGATGGCAGCATGATTCACCCACAAGACAGAGCCTTCGATTGGCTCTTCCATGAACAGAAACACCGTCTCGATGCCGTCTATCGTGAGTGTGACATCATGATGAGCCACGTATCGCCTTTGTCTGAGTGGAAACAGTTTGTAGAGATGTACGGCTTTGATTCCGATCAGGCGGCCAGAGATCCAAATTACTCAATCAACCACGAAGCTTTGCAAGACTACCGTGCCTTTTACTGCTTTGATGGGAAAGAGTATCTTGATAATGGTTCGATGAAGCACTGGGTATTCGGACACACTCACCGAAACTTCAGCCGTACCTATGAACGGCAGGATGGCAAAACCATCGATATCCACTGCAATTCGATCGGATACCCGAACAAGGGGGAAATCCCCAAGGAATTTGGGCTCAAAGTGATTGAGATTTGACAACAAATATCTTGTTAGAGTTTTTGACAATAAAATTGTTGTTAATGCCTTTCATCCCGCAAAATCATTTCAAATATCCTAAACATTTAACAAAGTTAATAAAAAGTATTGACATTTAATTAACATTATGAGTATAATTGAATATATTTATTAATTGGAGTTCAAAATGGACGCAAACGCTATTCCTTTCATCAGTATGCTACACGAGTTACGGTTAATTATCGAGTCTGGGATAATTATGGCTGGTCACTACGCAAAAACAAACCCTGTTGAAGCGTTAATCGCCGGTTTAATTCTATGGAAAGTGTTGTAGTCACATGAACGATGAGCAATACCAAAATCTACTCAAAGAGATGCAAAAGCTGCAGGCGCGAGCGAACATGATTTATCTCACAACTGTATCTAAAGAAGCCGATGGGATCCTTGGCGAATTTAAGTCGAATATGTCATTTCTGAACCTTTCTAAAGAGGAAGAGGGTGAGCTATTGGAGATAGTTAAAACTCTGCCCAAAGAAACACAGAAAAACCATCTGTCCGAAACAAAAATCGCCAATGAAGTTGGGAGAATTTTACACTGGGTCAAAGAGAATGGGTCTTTTTATGAAGAAAGCGCCATCTTAACCAAAATAATCACGATGATCCTCGCATACGAGGACCCATTAGGCTTGATTGATTACGCGCAAACGTTTTTGATCGATGAAACCGAAGATTTTTCAAATGAGTTTGAATTGTTCAAAAAAACAATAACCCAACTTTATCTAAAATACCACCAGGGAGAAGAAAACGATGAGTGACACCGTAACGGCAGAAACAACACACGAAACGGGGGAGCGTGATTATTTTGAAAGAATAACGGCTGAAAATGATCAGCTAAAAAAAAGAATTTTTGAAAATGATCAGCTCTACCAGGCAAAACTCATGTCCATGGAGAAACAACTTTATGCACTCCAAAACAGCAGAAAAATAAACAGAGTCAACGGCGGGAGATCGAACCAAAGCAAACAACGACAAGGGGTTTGGAAGCCAAAAACACTCTTCGAAAAACTATTAGTAAAAGTTGTTGGTAATACTACCGCCAAAATGGGTAGAGTATTACTAAAGATTGACGAACTATCTCGCAGAAACAAGTCACATGTTCGTGAATCGATCGAAAAATCAAAATCCCAAAATGTCAAAAAAAACACATCGGTTGCTGAGAAAAAGAACGATGCAACCACTGCACTGAGAATGCACTTTCTCAAGCAACTCAAAGAAAAATTTTCGAATTACCGGAAAGATCAATTTCAACAAAGAGGCTATGATGAAACGTTGCCTATCCAAACGAAACCGGAACAAGCAGTTGTTTTAGATCGCATTGAGACCCCGGAAGAAAGAAAGAAAAAGGTTATCGAGTTTTGTGATGAGTCAAAGCGCAATCGACACGATATCGCGTGCACACTCGATAAAAATTCTCCGGACTTTCTCTACGAACATTTGTCCAAAGATGCCGATCCACAAATAAGACAGCTTATTGCTGAAAACAAGCATTGCCCTATCGAAGTGCAGATGTCAGTGATCAAGGAAGAAACGTTTTCTCAAAATCAAGTTCTTGTCCAAAATCTTTCAAAAAACCTATCTTCAAAACACGAGTTGTATTTCAGACAATTAGCCGGTCATTCGGACGAAAAAATAAGAGAGATTGTTGCATCACACAAACATGCTCCCGTAGAACTGTTGGCACATATGTCTATTAAAGATAAATCCGAAAACATAAGACAAACAGCAGCGACTAATTTCTCTCAATCCAAACATTCTATAGAACTTAAGCAAGCAACGGTTCAAAAACTTGTTTACGCCAAGGCAATTACAGAAAAAGAAGCGGGTTCAATAATGCCGGTTTCCACAACCCTCGAACAACCAAGAGTTCAAAAAGAGGCAATTGTAGAAAATAGTGTTGAGAAAGATATGATGGCCGAAATAAATTCTATAGTAGACCAAAAACAAAACCACCAACATGGTGCAAGTAAAAAGAAAGAAATGGCCATGAGAGACGGCGGTGAATCTATATTCGATCCTAAAAGAAAAGAGCAAGGATATCAAAAATGAATTCAAAAGGTAAACGGTTAAAAGAGGCGGTCGAACGAATTAAAAACAATGGTGGAAAGCATCTACCCTTTGAATTTTATGCAGCAAAACAACGACAATCAGAAATGATGGCCAGACAACAATTGAATCATCAAAATGAATCCAAAAAACAAAATTATAGTAAATAAAGGGGAAAACACATGCTTGCTATTGCTTCTGCTTCACTAAACAAAATTCGCTCCCATTGGTATGGGAATGAGCAATTAAAATATTCATTCTGGTGTAACACGATTTGTCTGTTGTTGGCTATTCAGCTTCTTAGCCTTTACGATGAAAGACTAAGTATTGCGTTGTCTGCGGTTAAAGGAATCATATTCGTGTGGATGTTCATTGGAACTTGGAGAGCCGCCAACAAATACATGTTGGCAACAAATAATACGCTTTGGGCTTGGCAAGCAAAAATCTTTTCAGCTGTACCTATTGTCCTCTTTTTTATTGCAACATTAAAATACTAAACATCAACGTGTTCCTCATTTAAAGATAAATTTAATAGTGAGAAGCATATAATTAGATTTGAAAATAGACAAGGCTCATTATCCGACTACGGCTAATCCATATCGGAAAATATGTTTTAACCTTACCTTGGCTATATCTTCGATCTACCTTTGTTTTGTTAGAACAAAGACCTTTGTTGTGTAAAACAAAGACAACTTCAGCGAACACCCGTGAGATTACAATTACTTGTTAAAGTGGTTGTATATCTCGATCAAAACCCACACAAGCTTTCCAATCAACAAGAAATTGCACCGTGCAATTTCTTATCTTATTTTTTAGATATAATTTCTATATTAACTAGCAAAAAAACCTAAGGGATAATAGTGGGCGTACGTTCCGAAGAAATTGGGCGATGGAAAGTTGTATTAGTACATTTCGGAAATAAAAGAAGAGACGAACATTCAGAATATCCAAATCTTTCGTTTGATCCAAAATATGAATTTTTACTTGGTTCGGAATTTGATTATATGCACATGGCAATAATTGTTAACAATAACGAAATGAACCACAGCGCTGTTGTTGTTCCTATGACGAGTTTAGACCCATATAAGCATAGTTATGACGGCGACGTAGTAATTGAAAAAAATCAATATGGCATGAATTTTTTGCAAAATCCAACAATCATTAGAACAGAATGTATTCGCCAAATAAGTCACCGTCGAATTGTAAAAATAATAAATCACCATGTTTCAACTACAGTTAGAGAAAAAATAAAGAAAGCTTTGGAAAAAACAATTTTAGACTTGACAAGATAATGAATCATTCGTTACAATGATGTCGTTATTTGTTGAGCGGCTTGTAAAAGTGCGGCTCCCGGAGCCTATGGCCCGAATTGCCCTGGCGGATTTATCCGTTGGGGCTTTTTTCGTTAATAGCACCGAGTATATTATTTGCCAACTAATTTAAAACCCCACACTAATCTCATCTAATTTATAAATCCACAAAACAAACACGTTCTTTATAAATGAGCACATAGCCATCATGAAGATACGCAATCGTTCCATCGCATTCCTGTGTAGCCTCCTTTATACAAATGTATGCCTTGTTGATAATATAACTTACTACATCATCCTCGCACTCGCATCGGATATTATTAACACGATTATCCTGTTCGTCAATATCGACAATGTGCTCTGGAAAAAGATCCCGAAAAATACGGACGAGAGTTCGGGATGAAATTTCTCTAACCGTATTTCTCATAATGTTTGGATTGTCCTGAGGGTAATACCGCACTTCGCCAAGTTTGAGGTTGGGAAGTTTGCCCCCTTTGTGTTTGTCCCCATTAAAATGTCCAATGACTTTGAGTTTATTTTTCATGTAGTTTGCCATTTATTTTAGAATTGAAACAATTTGCAAAACAATAGAAATACCGGTCAACACGACCAAAATATTCATTTTGTTTGAACTGTCAATATTTTCCAAAAAAATATCGCTCTCCTCTTTTTTTGTAACTATCTCACTAACACTCTCTTTTCT
>NZ_JBAQPS010000234.1:0-2871 GCF_049305995.1 Sulfuricurvum sp. | reverse complement strand
TCTCTCGTATTTTTCCATACCACTCTAAAGCAATTTCTGAACCGCTTTTGAGGTTATGCAAGAAGTCTATTGTGTGATATTGCAAGAAACCTATTGGGTGCTTGACCATTGCTTGAGCTTTTTTGTGAAGCGTTTGTTCTTTCCATGTGTGTATGGACTCCAAATCACTCCAATACGATACAGAAATTCCGATCTCATTTCGGGCTGATTCGAAGCCTAAAAATCCTTTTTGCTTTTTTGCTTCTTCTAAAACGTGCTCGGCAATAGCACTATAAGATTCTGCGTCGGTCCGGATAGAGGTGAAGATAACGGCGTAATAAGGTGGAGAAGTATGTGTGACTATTGACATGTTGGATTCTCACAAACTTTTATCCATCCTCTGCCAACCGTTACGATTCCCTCTTTTTCGAGATTTTTGAGGATACGGCTGATTACTTGACGAGATGTACCGAGTATGAGAGCGATTTGCTCATGAGTAGTTAAAATGGTATCGCGCCCCTGGACATAGAGCCAATTAAGGAGACGTTGATCCATCCTTAAATCGGAGTTCTTCGACGAGATGCATGATTTGAGTAAGCCGTTCAGCACAAAATGAGATTTTAAAATTACGATATGCGGGAGAATTATTGATGAGCCAGCGAATTGTATCGGTAGGTACAAGCCATCCTTCGATACTCTCAGCGACAATAGCAGTAGCAGTGGCCGGAGTGAGTGTATTGACGAGACACTGTTCACCCGGAGTGATATAGTAGAGGGTGATTTCCCCTTTGCCGATTTCATCGGCATGGAGGAAGACTTTAACACACCCTTTTGTCAGAAAAAGAATCCCTTGATTAATATCGCCTTGGTAATAGAGAAATGTTCCGACACCCAAAGAGACTTTTTTGGCTTCTGAGCGTACTTTTTCAAGCGATTCAGGCTCTAATAACTTAAAAAACTGATAATGATCCAGCTCCATGATTTCCCCTTTCACTTTGAAAAAGTATAGCTTAGTGTGATTAAAATGTCATTGATTGTGCGTTTGGAGCGTATAAAGCACCTGCTAGATCAGCCGGAGCAGCGATCTCAACGCCTTCAACAATATCTGACTTTTTGATTCCTCCTAGTTTAACAAAACCTTCACAGATTTTGACGTGCCCCCCTTTGCGAATCAATCCGGTCATAAGTTCTTTAGGAGTTGCACCGGCAAATTTAGGCTGAGTTCCTTTATTGAGAGCGAAATTGACCGCATCGGCTGCGATAAAAACAGTACTTTGAACCCCCGCATCTTGCATAGCATTAGCGACAGCTAAACCAAATCCGGCTTTAACGATTGATCCCTCAGTGATGGTAATTACCATACTCTTTGGCGCGTCAGTATTACATCCACCTGCTTCAGCGCTTGAAATCGCCAACATCATCCCCAACATTCCCGTCATAAACATTTTGAGGTTCATAGTACCCCTCCTATTTGAATTTAGCATTTTTGATGCAGTTGAATTGTAGGACAGAGTGGTGGGGGAGTTCTGTGACTAAAGTCACATTAAATCTGTATTATAATTGTGAAAAAAGGGAATTCATGCAAAACTTGATCGTCAATCTAGCTGTGAGAGATATAGGTGAAAGTATCGCGTATTATCGAGATATTTTGGGTTTTACCCCTATTATGGCGGTTTCTGAGGATAAAAGCAGTTTTAGCCCTGAGTTGGAAGAGGGCAAGCGCTACCTTTTTGCAATGGTGCAATCAGGCGGGGTGGAGATAATGCTCCAACAAGATGAGAGTTTGCGTGAAGATGTGGGTGACTTTTTTACAGACATCGGTGCATCGGTGACGTTTTACATCCGTGTTGATGATGTCGATGGATGGTATGAGACGATTGCGCCTAAAGTGGAGATCATCAAACCTATAGAGACAACATGGTATGGGATGCGAGAATTTTATATCCGTGACATCAACGGGTATGTTTTAGCCTTTGCAACACAAGTGATATGATGAAATGTTCAGAAATGGTGAAGTACAGACTAAAACAGGTTAGAAAAATATGAGTATTCTAGCAACTCTTGTTATTGTTGTGTTGTGCCTGATCGGATTGCTCCATTTTTATTGGGCATTTGGCGGAAAATTCGCAGCTGAACAAGCGATACCGACAGAGAATGGACAGTGATTAATTAACCCAGGAAAAATAGCTACCGTTATGGTAGGAATAGCTTTATTTTGTTTCGCTTTTGTCGCTTATATACTCTATTTCTATGATTTGTCTTCGTCACACTATCGGAATTATTTCATCATTAGCGGATGGGTACTATCGGTGATATTTACACTTCGAGGTATCGGTGAGTTTAATGCGGTTGGGTTGTTTAAAAAAATAAAATCATCTGAGTTCGCATATTATGATACCCATTTTTATACCCCGTTTGCATTATCTATGGGATTGATTTTCGCTACTTTAGCATATCGAGTATGATGAAATCAATATAAATTTAGCTGTTTATTTGGGAGAAAATAACGGTATGAAATTTTCCTACGATATATATGAGTGTAAGGAGAACAGGGCTAGATATAGAACTCACACCTAAAGATTAAATGATATATTTGGCTGAGTTTTATGATTTGATGGCTGATGTATAGTTGATATACAAAAAGAGCAACTTTGGAGTAGTTTTCATTTTGCTATTACCCTACAATTTCCTAACGCATTAGAAGAGGACAGATGAAACAGATAACCAAAGACGATTATCTCAAGAGTGTTTATAAAGTTATTTTGTATATTGAAAACAATAGTCAAAGCGAAATGACATTGGAAGAACTCTCAAAAGTTGCAGGTTTTTCAAAATACCATTTTCATCGGGTGTTCAAATCGATTATCAGGGAGAGTTTGGGTGATTATATAC
>NZ_JBAQPS010000233.1:0-3662 GCF_049305995.1 Sulfuricurvum sp. | reverse complement strand
TCAAACATCCTTTTCGGATGAAGGGTCGGGAGAAGCCGACATGGAATCGCAGTTGTGACATCGTGATCGGACTTTTACTCAGTGATTTTCAGCGTGTTGGATCATCGGATGAAGAGGCGATGGTGATCGAATCCTTTCGCGACAAAAGTGTAGAGGAGGTGTACCATGCCCTCTACCGTGAGAGTGATGAGGGGGAAGGAACACCCGATGAGGAGAACCCAACACAGCAAAAGATGGATATTATTGAACATGAGGGGGATAGTCAGGTCGCTGAGGAAGAACTCGATGCATTGATCATCCAAGCGATGGGTGCAGCACGTAAGCAGGGGAATATCCCAGCATCGTTGCTGGAAATGTTCGACGAGATCACCAAGCCTTCTATTGATTTGCACACGCTCTTGCACTCCTACATGACAGAGAGTTTTTTCGATAAAGAGTCCGATTTTTCCCGTCCCAACCGCCGCTTTATCCATCAGGGGCTTTATCTCCCCGGATACCGATTTGATCGTAATCGTCTGAGTTTTTTTATCTTTTTGGATCGCTCTATGAGTATTACTGGGGAAGTGTTTGCGAGGTTTTTAGGGATTATCGATTCTATTGTTAGAATGAGTCATGATTTTGAGGTGAGTGTGATCCCATTCGATGAGCGGGTTTATAGTGAAGAGAAAAAGAGCTACGACGCACAGGGGATATTACCTAATATTAGTTTTGCTAAAGGGAACGGTGGGACGCAGTTTAGCCCCGTTTTAGAGTATCTAAATGCCCATGCAGGGGAGAAGAACCTTGCAGTGATACTCAGTGATGGTTATTTTACGGTAGAGAAGGCTCCCGCTATGCAGACCCTCTTTTTACTGAGTGAAAAACAAAATTTAAAAAGGTTTGAGCGTTATGGGGACGTTGTCTACTTTGACCTATCGTGAGCACATTGAGGCTCTGAAAGACGATTTGGATTTTGAAGAGCAGGGCGATGCGATTTATCTAAACCATGAGAATGATGAAGCGCGGCTCTTGTGGGCATTTCACCGTCCTAGCGGTTCGCATCCACACCAAGTGGGGGATCGTAACGCCGAAGTGGCGATTATGGCGTTTAATCATTCACGTTTGGGGGCGTTGGAGCGGTTTACACGGCTTAACCCGCAGGTTATCGAAAACCCTGATCTTCGCCGTCATATTCGTAACCGTAGTCGGATGCTTTTTCGTGCATTGGTCGATAACGATTTTAGCGAATTACTGGAAGTATTGAATCTTTACCCTGTTTTTATCGATCAAGCATGTGATCAGATGATTAACGGTCGGATTTGGAATGAGAACTTTGCTTCAGCGCTTCGTGCGTCGCAGTTTTTAGAGATGGCGGATACTTATGTGGATGAGAAACTGTGTGAAGGAGTATTGCGTCGATTGAAGCCGGTTAAAGAGCTAACATTCGATGAAGCCAAGGCACTTTTGAGTGAGTTGGTAGATCAAGTACAAAAGTTGCATGATGTAATTAAAGCGCATTACTGTGTGGAGTTTGAAACGTGGCTTTCACGTGAAAAGCTCCATCCGCTTCAGAATATCGTACTGACAAAACAGATACATCAGTTAAAGGGTAATCATGAATGAATCAACACTGCGGGTCATGAGGGCGATTTTTGCCCTCAGTGACGAGATCGATTATAATATCTATGAAGCGGTCGATATTGCCGAATACGCGCAGATGAATACTGATGAGGTACATCGTATCATCAGCAATCTCTATGATGAAGGGTATTTGGGAGAGTGTATGACGGTGGAAGATGATGGGTATGATACTTTTTACCTCAACCGCAAAGGGCGCGCCCTTATAGGTATGGAGTGATGATCAAGCTCGTCGTCTTTTATGAAAAACCCTTTTGCGCCGCCAATGCTGCGCAAAAGCAGATATTACGTCAGAGTGGCTGTACCCTCATCGAGCGTAATCTTTTGGAACATGGTTTGGATGCTGAATCGTTACGCAGTTTTATGGGGGATAAAAAAGTACCCGATTGGTTTAACCCTGCCGCCCCTGCCATCAAAAATGGCGAAATCTTTCCCGAAACTCTGGATGAAGATTCTGCAATGGAGCTGTTGATGGCAAATCCGATTTTGATCCGCCGCCCGTTGATGGTGATCGGAACAGAGAAACTGTGCGGATTTGATGAGAAAAAAGTATCCGAAATTTTGGATCGTTATGTGGAAGCAATGCCGAAAATTAATTGTATGGAAAAAGGGTGTTTGGAGAAGATGCATTAACTACGGGCTGATTTTTTTGATTATAAGTTATATTGAAAATGACAGTGCTGATTAACTAGGATTTATGTAAAATTACATATATTAATATTAAGTTGATTTATCTTTGAAACCCGTGCAAGACCTTTCCTTTTTGAAGAACAAGTCAGTTCTGTATGCCGAAGACGATACGATAACACGTATGTATTTCCTAAAAACTTTAGGTCTATTTTTTAATAATGTACATGTGGCAGAAAACGGTGAACAGGCATATAGATTATACAAAGAAAATCGACCTGATATCCTAATTTGCGATATCAAAATGCCAAAATGTGATGGGATTTCTCTTGTCCGTTCCATTCGATGTGAAAATTATCAACTCCCCATCATCTTAATGACCAGTTTTACGGAACGTGATCTTCTAATCGATGCCGCTAATCTTTCGATAGATGGATATTTGGTTAAACCGATAATGTTGGAACAGCTCACGCAAACTCTCTCCAATGCTTTTAAGCGAATGAGTGGATCTACATCAACGTATAAATTAAGCGATGATGTTTTTTTAAATATAGAAAATTGTATACTCTCTTGCAACGGAATTTCTGTACCATTAGGGATAAAAGAGATGGAGCTTGTGTGCTTATTGGTCGCCAATAATTCCAAAATAGTTTCTAAAGAGGAAATTACCCATACTCTTTGGCCATTAGAATTTGTGCATGATTCAACGTTGAAAATGACGGTTGCACGACTGCGAAAAAAGATAGGTATAGATATCATTACATCTGTGCGTGGGTTCGGCTATCGTATCGATTTACCTAGTATCTAAAACATATGTTACCTGAAATTGCCAATATTAATATTTTTATTTTACTTATATTTAGCGGATATATTTTTGCCCTTTTTTTTCATCATCTAACCCTTTTTTCTTATACCAAAGAGCGAAGCTATCTTTATTTTTCTCTTTATGTTGTTGCCCTCTATGGAGGTATCGTTAGCGTCACTGATGGGATGGATGCTTCATGGGGGAGAGCATATGATCTGATTCCTCTATATCTTGAAACACTTTTGTTGCAATTTTATCATTTGAGTTTAATACTTTTTACACTTCATGTCAATGAAACCTATCGTCTATCACCTAAGCTAGCAAAATTTTCATGGGCAATTGCATTCGTAGTTGTTTTAGGAATAACATTTTTGATGATAGGAGAAGATGGGGTACTTCCAACCTCGATCTTTGTCATGATTGCATTCCTCTTTTCGTTGTATCTGACTTATCATTCGATGCGCTCTTCGATCAAACAATCAAAAGCTTATTTTTGGTCATTGTTTCCACTCTTTATCATTGCGGTGGCACATATCTGTGCCATTAACGGATTGATACCGTTGGTTAATGATCTATCCCCTGAAGTTGTAATTGGCACTATATGGCATATCTC
>NZ_JBAQPS010000232.1:0-4917 GCF_049305995.1 Sulfuricurvum sp. | reverse complement strand
AATAAAATCTACGGAATAGGTGTCATCTATTCAAATCTTCACTTTTGAATATTAAGACAAACTTCTTACGCGTTGTGATGCTTTTTATGAGTTTTGGGATATAATTTACTCAATTACAAAGAGGAGGGATCAGATGCATACACTCAAACTGGAAGTCAATGACACAATTTTTGATAAAGTGATGTTCTTCTTAAATAACCTGCCAAAGAATGATGTGAAATTGACCGTAGAAAGTAGCACTAAATCAAAGCCTAAAAAGCTAAACTCTATTTCGATTAAAACAAAGGGCTATCAATTCGATAGAGAAGAGGCTAATGCACGATAAGGCTTTTTTGGATACCAATATCCTGATCTATGCGTATTCGGAAGATGAGCCAAAAAAACAATCCATAGCCTTGCAACTGCTCGATAGTTTCGAAGATAATGTAATAATCTCAAAACAAGTCATCAATGAACTCAGCAATATCCTTCTCAAAAAATTTAAACTAGGATCAGACCAAGTAGAAAATGTCTTATTGGAAATCGATAATGTTCTCCCGATTGTCGATTTTGATCTCACGACTCAAATTAAAGCACTCAAACTCAAAGATCGATACCAGTTTCAATATTATGATGCTTTGATTGTAGCTACAGCGTTAGAAAATAACTGTACAGTCGTTTACAGCGAAGATATGCAACACGAAATGCTGATAGACGGAAATTTGAAAATCATCAATCCTTTCAACTGATACCCAAGGGGGCAGACACAGTCCCACTTCCGATACATGGTTCGACAAAGCAAGCGTTATGGACTAATACAGTATTTGCATATATCATTTAAAAGTTGTACAATATAATAAACAAAATATTGTACAAGGAGATGTTATGCAGGTAGTTAATTACTCAACGGCACGCAACAATCTCAAATCTATTTTTGACAGTGTCTATGCTGATAACGAAGAAGTTATTATCCATCGTAAAGGGGGAGAAAATGTCGTTGTAATCCCTTTTAGCGAATATAACGCTATGAAAGAGAGTCAATATCTTCTCTCGAACAGTGCCAACCGTGAACGCCTTTTGACATCACTTTCCAAAGCGCGGAGCGGTAGAGCGTTTGCAAAGGATTTGATCGATGAATCTGCAATGGACGGATGAATCGTGGGATGATTATCTCTACTGGCAAACGACTGATAAAAAAATGGTTAAAAAAATCAATGAGCTGATAAAATCGATTCAACGTACTCCGTTCGAGGGGATCGGTAAACCTGAACCGTTGAGATTTGAGCTCTCAGGATGTTGGTCACGACGTATCGACAGCGAACATCGGCTGATTTATGAAGTGGAAGAGGGGACGATCAGGATCATCGCGGCGAGGTTTCATTATAGTTGATGGGAATCGTTGAAAAGTGAAGATTGAATAGATGACTCCTAAAAACGAAATAATGATTCAAAATCCCTGATATGCTACAATAAGATAAAACTTTTGAAAGGGTGGTTACGATGAACGAAAAAGGGGAAATCTTAGGTATCAGCGGCGATTCGCATACGCTGTTATGGGGATCGAGCGGATGTTGCTTAATATGCTCTTGCACGCCAGTTCTATCGCAGCTTATTATTATTTATTCACCTTATGATCTTCAGTAAGGTTCATTTCGTAAAGTTTCATATATTTGTAAAAATTAGTAGCCATATGTGAAAAAGCAATTACAAGCCCGACATATCCATCTAAAAATCCCATTTTTAAAAAATATGTCTTTAAAAAAGTATATTTAGCATTGAAAATTGCTTTCAAAGGAGATGAGGTTTTCTTCCCAGTATTATCAATAGCAAATAGTGTTGAATAGAAGTCAACTTTTAATATGAATTCTGAAATGTTTTGATAGGTAAAATGACTAAAATAACCGTGAAGCTTTTGAGTTATTAATCCATCGGTGATAATGTATTCATGTATATTGTCATAACTGAAGTTCGTTATTGTTCTGTTGTAAATACGTACAAGTTCGTCATTGCCCCAACAATAACGAACTTCAGTTTTTTTGTAGAAATTTTTTCTGAGTAGAGAATAAACTTTTTTAGAATCGTAAGTTAATGTTAGAATTTCTTGAACAATTTCGTTATTCAGAACTTCATCCGCATCAATAGAGAGAATCCAGTTATGTTTTGCATAGGTCGCTGCCATATTTTTGGTTGGACCGAAACCAATGAATACGCCTTTAATAAGAGTGACATTTTTGTAAGCAGTCGCAATTTCAACTGTTTTATCTGTTGATCCATTATCATAGAGAACAATATCATCAAAATAATGCAAACTATCTAAACATTGCATTAATGTGGAAGCGCCATTTTTTACAATTATTACAACGGAAATATTCATTATTTGCTTCTTTATATTTGTATCTGATTACTTAATAAAACACATAAAAAGAATTCTAGTGCCAATTGCGACATATTTCTTTTACTTTTTGTCTTCATATCAGCAGTATTGCACGAAAGTATTAGCGAAGTATTAGTGTGTGAACTTATTTTGGTTTTAAACGGCGGTAGAATTCAAAAACTCTAATATGCTACAATAAGATAAAACTTTAAATATAGGTAATTTGTATTTTGGCATTTGAAATGAAAAAGTTAAAAAGGTAACTGTATGATTGAACAATTTATCCGTGAAGTATTGGCTGAAGATGTCGGACGAGGGGATTTGTATGCGCGGGTCTCTGAGGCATGTCCGGCATCGGCGAAAATTATCGCAAAAAGTGATGGTGTATTTGCCGGAGAAGAGTATCTTTGGGTATTAGCAGAAGAGGAGAAGTTTGATATTTTTTGGCATAAACGTGATGGAGAACGGTTTGTTAAAGGGGAAGTGCTCATTGGTCTTAGCGGTGATTCATATACGTTATTGCGAATTGAACGGACGTTATTGAATATGTTGTTACACGCTAGCTCGATCGCGACATTGACTCGTAAATACGTCGATCTTATCGCACCGTATGGCACCAAACTCCTCGATACTCGAAAAACCCGCCCGCTATTACGTAATTTTGAAAAATACGCGACCCGTATCGGCGGAGCGACAAATCATCGTATGGGATTGGATGATGCGCTGATGCTTAAAGATACTCATCTCAAAACGATTGATGATTTAGACAAATTTATGGCGGATGCACGCAAAAAAATCCCGTTTACCACTAAAATCGAGATTGAAGCGGAAGATTTTGAGATGGCTAAAAAAGCTATGAAGGTGGGTGCTGACATTGTAATGTGTGACAATATGACTCCCTTACAGCTGCGAGAAGTAGTGGAATACAAATGGGAACATCATAGTAGTGTATTGCTTGAAGCAAGCGGTAATATTACTTTAGAGACAATAGAAGAATATGCCAAGACAGGGGTGGATGCGATTAGTACGGGAGCACTTATTCATCAAGCATCGTGGATTGATATGTCTATGAAAATGGATTAAGGGTAATGTGTGGCTGACGATCAAGAAAAGACCGAAGAACCCACCGCCAAGAAGCTCGAAGACGCCCGAGAAGAAGGAAATGTCCCTAAAAGTCAGGATATTTCCGGTGTATTTGTATTATTTGTCGCTATTTTAGCACTATTGATGATGTTTACTTTTATAGCGGATAGCATGTTAAAACTGACTCGATATTATTTTTCTATTTTAACATTACCCGTGAATCGTGAAGGGATGATTGATCTTGCTTTTGTGACATTTAAAGAGACATTAATTATGACGGTTCCCTTTGCCACTATTATCGCTCTTGCCGGTATTATTGGAAATATTGCGCAATTTGGGTTTAATTTTACGACAAAGCCTCTCATTCCAAATTTCTCTAAACTTGATCCTATTAAAGGTTTTGCAAATCTGTTTACGCTTCAAAAGTTTTTAGAATCGCTTAAAATCACTTTTAAATCCTTTACTGCATTGGGAATTGGTTTATTATTTTTTTGGTATTTTATTGAAGAGCTTCCTACTGTAGCTCTTTTTAGCCTTGAAAATCAAATGTATTGGTTGCGTGACAAAGCAATAGTATTGGCATTTGTGATGCTTTGCATTATTTTTATTTATGCTATTGCCGATCTTTTGTTAACGCGGAAACAATATTTTGATAAATTAAAAATGTCAAAACAAGAAGTACAAGATGAGATGAAAAATATGGAAGGGGACCCGCATATCAAGGCAAAAATTCGTCAAATTCAGATGCAAGCGGCAAGAAAACGGATGATGTCAGCGGTTCCTACTGCCGATGTCGTCATTACCAACCCGACACACTACGCAGTTGCGATAATGTACGATGAGACGAAACATAATGCTCCGGTTGTCGTAGCTAAAGGGGTTGATAATATCGCGATTCAGATTAAAAAAATAGCCCGTGAAAATGGAGTCCATATCGTTCAAAATCCTCCGCTCGCCCGATCACTATATAAAGAGGTAGAAATTGACCGTCCAATCCCCGACATGATGTTTGCCGCTGTTGCCGAAGTGTTGGCGTATGTGTATAAAATGGGAAAAAAGAGAAAGGAATTGAGCTAATGGATCGCTGGTTAAATTTTTTTGCTGATAAAAAGATGATAGCCGGTATTTTTTTCTTGATCATGATTGTTCTTGGTGCGATTGCCCTTTATTTGGAACAAAAAGTGACTTCTCAAACACTGGAACGTTTAAGTGATCAACTCTCGCTGGCACTTAATAATCAACTCGAAAAAGAGCGTTCAAATGCTCTGCGCTATGCATTGATTTTAGGACAAAACAGTGCGCTGAGTGATGCATTGGAACAAGAGGATGAGGATAAGGGATTTGAAATTCTCTCGGAAGTGATGGAATCGATCAAGCTTCATACCGACGTTCTGATTCGTTCACAGATTATTACAGCAGATTATGTTATTTTTGCCCGCAGTTGGGATAACTCGTATGCGGGGATGCCTCTGGATTTTCAC
>NZ_JBAQPS010000231.1:0-1528 GCF_049305995.1 Sulfuricurvum sp. | reverse complement strand
TTGGTTCCTATTTTTTTTATTCATGTCGGGTCTACTTTAGCGTTAGATGCCTTTACTGATACAAAAATTTTGGAATTGGCATTTTTTATTGCAGCAGCTATTATCGGAATTCGACTATTGAGTTCATTAGTCGCCTACAGCGGCTATTTAGGGCTAAAAAATACTATTTTATTTTCATTGAGTGACTCAATGCCGTTGACATTTACGGTAGCTATTGCAACACTGGGATATGAGGCAGATGCCATTACCCATAATGAATATTATGCATTTATTGTTGCGAGTATGGGAAGCGGAATTTTTTTGATGCTTTTGATTAAAATATTGTATACTTTGTTTAATAAAAAATAGAAAATTCGGCACTGATTTTAGTGAAAACAAGGTACAATTAAAATAATTCCAATAATGGTAATTACAGGGACGTGTCATAATTACTTAAGACGAGAAGGAGTCACGTGGATTTAACGGTTATTTTAGGGATTCTAGGAGCTATCGCATCGATTTCTACTGGAGATATTCTCGATGGCGGAAATCCTGTTCATATTATTCACTTGGCTTCATTGATTGTTATTTTTCCGACGGCGATGGCAGCTGCAGCTGTTGCGACGGATGGTGAATATGTGAGAGGTGCTTTTAAAAATCTTGGACCAATTGTTTTTAAAAAAAGCTCGGTTGATTTACATGCACGAATTAAAGAGATTATTGAATTATCAACTCAAGCACGTCGTGATGGTCTTTTGTCATTGGAGCAAAAAGTTGCACAGATTGAAAATCCATTTTTAAAACAAGGCTTAAGTATGGCAATCGATGGGAATGAAGTCGATACCATTGTTGAAACCTTAGAATTAGTCATAGAAGAGACGGAACATTATTATCACGGATGCGGGCATTACTGGGTATTGGCAGGAGAAACTTCACCCGTTATGGGGCTAATTGGAGCGGTTCTTGGGCTTATTTTAGCACTTAAGAAACTGGATAACCCTGCAGAAATGGCTGCGGGTATTGCAGGGGCATTTACGGCGACTGTTACGGGTATTTTTTCATCCTATGTTCTATTAGGACCATTTGGACGAAAAATGATTGCAAAATCACACCATATCGTCAAAGAACAGAAGCTTATGTTGGAAGGTATCGTTGGAATTGTTCATGGGGATAATCCTCGGACATTGGAAGCAAAATTACTCAATTTTCTCTCTCCGGCAGAAGAGAAGCACAGCCAATTTAACTGATGAGTTATTAAATGGGTAAAAAACATAAGTGTAAAAAGTGTCCAGAGTGTGAAGCCGGTGAAAAATGGGCAGTTCCTACCGCTGACTTTTTCAGTTTACTCTTGGCTCTCTTTATTGCTCTTTATGCGATTGCATCGGTTAATAAAGAAAAGTTAAAAGCGGTCAAAGAAGAGTTCGTCAAAATTTACGATTATGCACCGGTAGCAGAGCGTATCAACCCAGTCAAGGAGATGGTACCTGAAAATGAAACTTCTGATCCTGATGCCAGTGGGAACCCGAGCGGTAAATCATTAGTGGAAGAG